>CAMATY010000052.1 GCA_945861325.1 Ferrithrix thermotolerans DSM 19514 | reverse complement strand
CAAATGGATCCGATTGACGTTGTGAACAGACTCGTTGAACTTGTTGAGGCGGAGACTACAACCGAAAATAATTTCATGCCACCAGAAATTCGTGACCTCGTCAAAGCACAAATTAACGCGAACTAGATCTACCAGTCCCCCAGCATTTCATCTAACCGTTCAACATATTGGTACGGAGTAAGATCAAGAATGCTCTTTCCATACGGCTCTATCTCAAATAATCCTGCCTTATACAAATTCTGCGCAAAACAAAAATTCGATACAGGATCATGCGCCGAGAACGACTCTGCAATTATTGAATTACTAAGTCTCCCGTTTCTGAATTGCGCTGAATAATTGGCACCAAACTTCCAGCCGCTAACACGGTAAAAGTCCAAAACGTACGAACCGTATTGCTCAGCTCGTGAATAGAAGTCAAATCCATATACCTTTAACTGTGCAGGCGAGTTCTTGATCACTGCTACCAAATTCACTAATCCAGAAGTTGCGGTAGATCTATAAACTGGCAATTCCAACAAGACACTTACCAATTGCGTATTACGTAATTTAGTAGTTGGAATATCAGCCAACACTACGATTAGTTTTACGCTGTCGAAAAATTCGCTAGCGCCAGACCTGGCCGAAAGTTCTCGAATTACGCTAATGTCGTTGTACTGCGCTATTTCACAACGCGATCCCACAGTTTCTTTATCAAGGTACTCCGATCCTCCAAATCTGACACGAAAAACTGTATCAACAGAATCAATTTCTGAGCCATATAAACCGTCTTGGACACCTGGACCAACAAGTGCCACGATCTTGTCTGCAATTAACTCGTTTAGTAACTTTTCACCCTGGGCATATTTTGATTTTTTATCGATATCTTCACGTCTGAGAGAGTCGTAAATTAGGTCCAGCATTAGAATTAAATTAAAATCTCGATCTTGCTTCTGTTCGAGGATATCTCTGACCTTATTGTATTCTCCTCGTTCAAAAAGTGCTTGTAGTCCTCGTTCTAAAACGGTCGAACTACAATCATCTTTCAGAGATTCGGAGATTGAAAGATTGAGCGAATTTTCGCGAGCGACCCATGCAGCGCGAAAGTAGCCAAGACTAAATAAGCCCCGCGAGAGTTGGTACCAATGTGAGGCATCAAATACATTAACTTGAACTTCTTTGGTTGCAGAAAGTATTGAATTTGAAAGTGAATTTCGCGTAGTGGGATCTTTCAAAGTCCCAGCTATAGCCGAGCGCAGGAAAGAGATATACGACTTCGGTAGACGATCCCCAAGAAGCCGAAGAGCAATCATTAACAACCGTTGTGCCCTGAGTCTCTTTCCGGCGCCGTACGCTCGGTTGCTGAGTTGAAAAAACTTGATTGACTCACGCGAGGCTTTGTAATCCGTCTTGACGAAAAATTTACGCAAGCCCCAGACAACAAGCCATCCCGGCGAATACGACAACAGCAACTTCTTGACTAATGCGACTCCACGGTCGTCAGGATTTTTGGAATATTTCCTTTTTAACTTTCTTAATGCCCTAGTGTCAGGTTTCACAAAAGCAGTTTAATAGAGAGGGTTGAATAACTGATTCAATCTCTCAATGCAGACATGAGAAAACAGCCGAGATGCTATTATCTATGGGATGTCAAACGCCTTAGGTCTCGAGAAAGACGCTCAACCGACAGGTGGGAGTGACCGAAGTTTTGGCGTCATGTTTGCCATAATCTTCGGCCTACTGGCGATCGTATTTCGCTTGAGAAACAATCCTGAATTGCAGCAATCGATTTTCGTCTTACTATCGGCCACAACGTTCGTAATATCTTTTACAAAGCCATCAATACTCGCACCGTTGAACCGTTGGTGGATGAAATTCAGCCTGCTTTTGGCCCGAATCGTCAGTCCAATAGTTCTGGGCGTTCTATTCTTTATTCTGATCTCACCGCTCGCAACCGTATTGCGACTTTTTGGTCGTGACGAATTGAAACTGAAAAATAAAGGCAAGTCAACTCACTGGCACAATAGAAACTCAAGTGGATACTCACTTGAGTCGTTCAGAAATCAATACTAAGGAGAATCACGAATGTTCCTCAAAGAGTTCTTAAAGTTTCTCAAGCATAATAAGAAGTTGTGGCTAGCGCCAGTGCTCTTTGTGCTGATCATCATTGGCGGACTATTGCTCCTTGCACAATCTTCACCACTTGCGCCATTTATTTATGTCTTGTTTTAAATGACTGCAATTTTAGGAATTTCGGGCTACTACCACGACTCGGCTGCTTGCTTAGTCGTTGATGGAGAAATTCGTTCGGCCGTTCAAGAGGAGCGCTTTTCAAGGATAAGACATGACGCTGCGTTTCCACACAACGCAGTTAAATATTGCGTTGAGTCTTCTGGTTTAACACCCGACCAAATTGATCATGTCGTGTTCTACGACAAGCCCTTTTTAAAATTTGATCGGATCCTTGAAACTTATTTGGCATTCGCGCCGAGAGGGTTTTCATCGTTTTCGAAATCTCTACCAGTTTGGCTGAAGGAAAAACTGTTTCAGAAGTCGGTTCTCACCAATGCACTTGAACCCACATTTGGCGACTTGGGTGACCGGCTTCTATTCTCGGAACACCATTTAAGTCATGCTGCAAGCGCCTTCTTCCCATCGCCATTCAAAGAAGCAGCAGTACTCACGATGGATGGTGTCGGCGAATGGGTAACTACATCAACTGGTATGGGTCGCGAAAACACATTAGAAACTTTTCAGGAAATATTGTTTCCGCACTCGCTCGGGCTGTTGTACTCTGCATTCACCTACTACACCGGATTCAAAGTTAATTCGGGCGAATATAAAGTCATGGGTCTCGCTCCATACGGTGAACCGAAGTACGCAAGTATCATTCGAGACAATTTAATTAATATTAGTGATGACGGTTCATTTTCGTTGAACCTTGAGTATTTCAATTATTGTACTGGCCAGACAATGACGAATTCGAAATTCGGTGATCTTTTCGGTGCGCCAGCCCGAGGGTTCAGCGACGAATTGACTCAACGCGAAATGGATCTTGCCGCATCAGTACAGAAAGTAGTTGAAGAAGTAGTCCTCAAAATTGCTAAAGATCTGCAGAACAAAACTAAAGCCCGCAGTCTTTGTCTTGCAGGCGGAGTTGCTCTCAATTGCGTGGCGAACGGTGTTCTGCACCGCACAAATATTTTTGATGAAATTTGGATACAACCTGCCGCTGGTGATTCGGGTGGTGCAGTAGGTGCAGCGCTTGCGGTTTATCACTTAGGTCTCGGACGCGAACGAAAAGTGAAACCGAGCCAAGACGCGATGCTCGGCTCGTATCTGGGCCCAGAATACTCGCAACACGAAGTTGTCAAACGCCTAACTAACGCTGGTGCTGTGTTCACCGAAATTAGTGACGCAGAATTAGTTGCCAGAACCGCGACTGCAATCGCCGATGGAAAGTCAATCGGCTGGCATCAAGGACGTATGGAGTTTGGTCCACGTGCACTTGGCTCTCGTTCAATCTTGGCCGACCCACGCTCGCCTACTGTGCAAAAGCGGTTGAACCTGCAAGTCAAAAAGCGCGAATCGTTTCGTCCGTTTGCTCCAAGTGTGCTGCGCGAAGATGTTGGTGAGTGGTTCGAATTATCAACTGATAGTCCGTACATGCTTTTAGTTGCAGGCGTAGCGAAAACGAAATTGAAAGAAAGTTCATTAGACGACAACAGCAAAATTGGTATCGCTCGACTAGAAGTGCAGCGATCAGTAATTCCTGCAGTGACGCACGTTGATAATTCGGCTCGGGTTCATACTGTTGAAAAATCTGTTAATCCTCGCTACCACGCATTGCTTACCGAGTTCAAAAAGCAAACCAATTGCCCAGTACTTGTTAATACTTCTTTCAATGTGCGGGGTGAACCGATTGTGGAAACTCCCGAGGATGCATTCAGATGTTTTATGAGAACCGATATTGAGGTTCTGGTAGTTGGAAATTGCTATTTAGTTAAAGATGACCAGCCAAGTCACTTGATTGATAAAACTACATTTGACCTCGATTAATTTAGAGATTAAATTTAACTAGATGATTAGCAGGTTCGGGCAAGATTCTTGCTTGTTGTTGATTGATGTTCAAGTTGGCGTCGACGTACTAAATCATTGGGGTGGTCCAACCGGCCGACGAAATAATTTATCCGCCGAAGCTAATATGTTGAAACTACTGAGTGATTGGCGCACAGCGAAACTACAAGTTGCTTTCACTCGTCATGATTCGCGCGAAAAGGCTTCGCCACTGAAGTTCTCGTTGCCAACCGGAGACCAAAAACCTGGCTTTGAGACAAAGGCCGAAGACATCGTGGTTGAAAAGGATGTCAACAGTGGATTCATCGGCACTTCGCTTGAAGTACAACTAAGACGGACAGAAATTTCACGGCTCGTGATTGTAGGTTTCTTCACGAACTTTTGCGTTGAGACCACAACTCGTATGGCTGGCAACCTCGGCTTTGATACTTATCTAGTTGAAGACTGCTGTGCCACAACAAATAGAGTCGGGCCCGACGGCATTGACCGCGACCCAGAACTAGTTCATGCGATGACTGTTGCAAACTTGCATGGAGAATTTTGCACTGCCATCAATGCACTTCAAGCGGTGGGATTAGTAAAAGCAGATAACTCAGTACTTAATCGCCATCAAGGCAACGAGTAAAAATTAAATCAGCTCTTTTTCTTCTCCTGCTTTTTTAATCGCTTTTCTTTGAGTGACAACTTTGGTGCCTTCTTGCTATTTGCATTACCTTTTTGTTCTTTGTTAGCCACTAGATTCTCCATCTGATTTGTACCCACAAGTGAGTAGTTGACTTGCTAAAACAATAGTCGCAAATGTGAACTAAATGCGGTCAGTCTGTTGGCGAGTCAATAACGCATCCAACGTTGCGCAGAGTTGCCGTGGCGGATCACCGTTGCGTAACGCCTGACGAACAAAATCGGCTTGAGACTGGGGTGCTAGACCGTGTAGCGGAGGGTCGCGATCAAGATTCGTAGGAAAGGCATAACCCTCGGAGCATGCGGCAATCACATTCTCAAGTGCACACTCAGACCAACCTGCGGACTTGCGCTGTTGTAATGCCGGATAAATCGATACCGACATCTGTTGTCGGTTGACAGTTTCGAGTGTCCGCCCAAACGCCGATCCTATTTGGGTCAAGTTAGCCATCCGTTTAGTATTTTTAGTTTGGTTAGTACCAGCGGCATGAAATACTGCAGGATTAAAAAAGGCACCGTCACCTTTATCTAATGACAACTGTGAATAATTGTCAGCGAAATACTTTTTGATCTCTGGATTACGCCAAGCAACGTAGCCAGAGACCATTTTTTGAGAATGCGGTAGATACATAGTTGGCCCGGTCTCGCGTGGCATGTCTGTGTGCGCAACCGCACCCTGCAAAGTCAAAACTGGCGACAATAAGTGCACATGCGTCGGATAATCCATCGCCGTTTCATCTGTCAGGAACCCGAGGTGATAGTCGCGATGAGGCTGCTGCGCATCACCGCCAGGGTTAACAACATTTACTTGAGTTGTGATCTGGTAAGCGGGACCAAGCCAAGCAGTTGCAACTAACGAAATGAAATCATTGGCGTAATAATCGACGAACGCTTCAGGGTCTCGCAGTGCAAGTTTTTCCTGAACATTCCAAACACGATCATTAGACCCTGGTATGGCATAGTGATCGCCTTTTGCTTCACCTCTTGCGTGCTGCTCATCAATTATTTTCCAAAACACATTTGATACTCGATCTATCACTGAGGTGTCTTCAAACATTTTCTTGAACGCCACAATCCCCGGCCCCGCCAATAACGCGCGAGCGAGTTCGGCCATGACTTCACGACGACTTTTAGTGTCATTGATCTGCTTACTCAAAGTCGCGCAATCGTAAATAACAACATTTTGTTCGACTGCAGAAGCAAATTTATATTCAGAAACTAGCGTCTTTGTTTCAACATGCGATCGCAGTTCAGCCAGAAGGTCGCCAGTATTTGTTACCCAGTTAGTTGACTCTCGCACAAAATTAATCTAGTCGCGATGCTTCAGTCTTAACGACTGCCACGAACCGTCATTGGTCCATCCGCCATCAACAGGAAGTGCGACACCGTTGACAAAGCCCGATTTTGTGTTATCGCTCAGCCAAACAATCGCTTCAGCAATATCTTCCGGGCGTGCGAACCTCCCCATCGGTACATGGTTAGTGATGTCAAGATCCGTGTACGTCCCACCAGCCTGGTCCTTATGGTCCATTTCTGTTTTTACCCACCCTGGGCAGACGGCGTTGACGCGAACACCTCGCGCGCCCCACTCAACAGCGAGAGTGCGAGTCAGGCCGATTAGACCGTGCTTACTTGCGTTGTATGCCGACCGATCTGCGATGCCCTGCAACCCCGCGACTGACGAAACATTTACAATGCTGCCGGAACCAGCGTCAAGCATTACTTGCCCAAACGCTTTGGCCAGCAAAAATGGTGCGACTAAGTTAACTTCAAGTACTTGGCGATAAGTTTCAGCAGTTGTTTCAAGAGCCGATGCGATATTTGAGATACCTGCGTTATTTACTAGCGCGTCTACTCGTCCAAATTTCTTGAGACTCTCGGTCGCAGTTAGTGAGATAAAATTTTCGTCAGTGATATCACCAGTGAACGCAATGGCATTCTTGAACTGCTTTGTGGCAATGGGCTTAAGATCAACGAGAGCTAACGCCCAACCCGTCTTGTCAAAAAGCTTTGCGGTCTCCAGCCCGATACCTTGTGCCGCGCCAGTAACAACTGCTAATCGAAAATCTAACCGACCGATACTTGAGTCTTTTCAGCCGATTACGACGCGAGAATTTTTCGTGAAGATGAGCGGTCTACCGCCGTGTGCGTCACTACTGCAACCACCCCAGAAGCTGATTTCAAAGTGCCACTGTTAAGCACTATTGAATTAGCCGCTATTCCGACTCCGGTGTTGTCAATGTCTCCAGAAAGCACGGTGTAACTAAATATCAAACTAGTTCCACCCGAACCTTCAAGGTAAGTTGCTCTATTAACTGCATCAGACAATAACGAAATGTATGGAGAACCGGTGACTGTGACTGGCAGGTCAAAAATAACTTTTACTTGAACATTTTGACCAGGTATCCACCTTCCGCCCGGTTCTTTGAACGCAACAGAAGTAATTTTTGGCGCCGCGCTTGAGGCGACAGTGGTGGTAGTCGTGGTTGCAGCAACAGTTGTAGCGGTCGTAGCGACAGTTGTAACGGTCGTAGCAACGGTGGTCACAGTTGTAGTAGCTGCTGGCGCGGTCGGGCCAAGTTTCCGCGTCGAAGATCTTGCGATTCCCAGATGCGTCAAGGTCGCCGGCGTTCCATTCATTGAGTTAATCGTTCCACCGTTTAAAACAAGCGAATTAGCCTTAAGCCCAAACCCAACATTGTCAACATCCCCAGCTGTAGTCGTATAAGAGAACAACAGCACTTGCGCGCCCGAGCCACCGGCGTAGGTCACCTTTCCGATCGTGTCAGAGTCAAGAAAAATTTGTGGTGATCCAGTGACTATTACGCCAGAGTCAAAAGTAACTAGAACATTAATAATTTGCCCAGTCAAATAAAAAGTGGTGGTCGCACTTGGCGCGATTATTACCGAAGTAACAACTGGCGCTTTGAACGAAGCACTATCAAGTGCAACCCAAACTTTAGCTTTACCGACTTTGGCGCAAACCAATCTTGCAGTACCAACGACCGCGATTTTGCCAGTGGAACTGCACTTACCACCTGCGCTGGCAGCAGCCAGGGCCTGAGTCTGCAAGCCTCCCAGTAGACACAATGTGATTAATAAGCCAATGAGCTTTTTGAACATTCCAAAATCTTAGTCAAAAAAACCACGTCGGTGGCTGATATCTAGGCTCGTCTGACAGTCGTTGATTGCGGCGATCCCAAAAGCGTTCTTTGCGCGTTTCCGGCAGTGTCTGTTATCGAGAAATTGGCCGAAGCACGCAAAGTTGCCAAATGGTCGTCGTTGTCTCGTTCTGCTGTCGCAAAGGCAGTGAGCGTACAAATCGTGGTCGATGTCTGAACTATCGAGCCGATCAATGAGATCTTGTCCCAAGTAAAATCTTCGTCAAAATTTTTCGAAAGCGTCGAACACGTAATTGGTTCGTCACCCGTGACCGTAAACGTCAATGTGCTTGTAGTCGAACTTCCAGCACCACGCAAAAGAGTGACTATTGGTGCCCGTTTATCGGCGGCAACAGTAGTAGTAGTTGTCGTGGTCGTAGTTGCAACAGTCGTCGTAGTCGCTGCAACAATCGTCGTAGTCGCCGCAACAGTCGTCGTAGTCGCCGCAACAGTCGTCGTAGTCGCCGCAACAGTAGTCGTAGTTGGACTTGAAACAATCGCCCACTTCAAATTTTTGCCAGATTTGGCACAGATCAATTTCGTCTCACCGACAGTGATAATTCTGCCTGCGTTACTACACTTCGAACCAACGTCGTTAGCTGCAAGTGCGTAAGTGGCACCTGAACCCAACATCACTGCACATAAAACAACCACTAATTTTTTAGAAATTCTTATCTTTTTAGAATTTGTCATTAGATCCGTCATGTGATTTAAGGTCCAACCAATCTCGAACCTGAGCGAGAAATTCGAGCGTGTGTCAAATCTGCGCTAACTCCAGTAGCGGATTTAATTGTGCCGCCGTTCAAAACAATTGAATTCGCAATTAGTCCAACACCTGAAGTCTCAACGTCGCCAGTAACGATGGTGTACGAAAACATTAATGATGTAGTTCCGTTTCCGTCCAGAAAAGGTGTCATTCCGATGTTGGTTGCTTCAAGCATCATATACGGTGACCCAGAGACAGTCACAGGCATCGAAAATACAAAAGCAACCCTGACAAATTGCCCGACATGATAAATGCCGTCCGTACCGGGCTGGCGAAAAGCCACTGACACAATCTTTGGGATTGCGGTCGAAACCGTCGTGGTAGTAGTTGTTGTAGTCGTAGTAGTGGCAGTTGTCGTCACTGGCGCAACAGTCGTAGTTGTTACCGGAGTCGTTACGGTTGTAACGGTGGCGATGACCGGGGTCACAACTGCAGTTTTTGTGATCAAAATCCACTTTAACTTTCGATTCACCTTGCCGCAAACGAGTTTGACGTCAGAAACATTAAGAACTTTTCCAGCCTTGGTGCAACGGGCATTTTCTTTGCCAGCCGCCTCAACTATTGATGACGGTCCAAGCATTAGACAGACAAGTGCCAAACTCATAAACACCGTTTTCCCCATGTTTGGATTTTAACTAAAGCACTTCACAAAAACCTACCGACTTGCCGTACCCCTTACGTGGCTTGAAAATCCCCCAATAATTAACTGGCTGAATATGTCAATTTATGTCTCGGTGCGATGATCGGCAATTGACTATTTCAGATCCAGCCGTGATCGTCGTGAGGATGCACGCAAACTTGATGATCTTATTTGTTGTCACATCACCCGTTCCCTCTAAAATCGCCGTCACATTGCCTGCCAAGGGCTCGGTTTGTACTCCGCGATTCCAGATCACGAATTCGAAAGATGATCCCAAAACTTCACCGCTAAAAGCCAACGCAATATTGGCGCCAGTGTCCATAGTCAAGGCTCTTGCCGTACCCATCGTGATGATATTAAAGAGCGTGTTATTGACTAACTGGGCAGCAGTCAAAGTCGCGGCTGCATCTGCCAATGTAACAACCGCATGTTTACCAACTGTGCCAGTCGCACCCGTTGCACCCGTCGCACCAGTCGCACCAGTCGCACCAGTCGCACCAGTCGCACCAGTCGCACCAGTCGCATCCGTATCACCCATGACCACTGA
>CAMATY010000051.1 GCA_945861325.1 Ferrithrix thermotolerans DSM 19514 | reverse complement strand
ACTCGTCCTGGCATGATTGCATAGATCGGTGGCTGCCAAGTTTGCATCACACGAATTTGCACGGGCGAAGTGTGCGTGCGCAACAAAATCGAACCAGGCTCACCGTATTCAAGAAACATCGTGTCAAACTCTGAGCGAGCAGGGTGGGATTTCGGCATATTTAATGCTTCGAAATTGTAAAAATCTGTCTCGACTTCGGGGCCTTCGGCGATTTGAAAACCCAGACCGACGAATACGTCTTCAAGTCGTTGAGTCGCTTGAGTAACGATGTGACTGTGTCCTCGCCTACGACGGGTTGCAAACTCGCTCAAATCCATCGCTTCTTTTGCAACACGAGTTGAAATCTCAAACGCTTCAAGTTCGGCCGTGCGAGCCTGCAACGCCGTGTTGATAGACAACATCGCCGAATTTAACAACTGCCCCATCGTGCGTTTGTCGTCAACAGATGTCAACTTGCCGAGATCACTCTTCAACGCATTCAACCCACTATCTTTTTTGTTCAATTCAGCCGTCAACAATTTGACCGCCGTCAAATCCGACGCCTCTTTAATCGCCAAAAGAGCGTTGGCTTGCGCCGATTCAACAGTTTTTTGCATCGCAGAAATGCCAGATTGAACAGATTTATCAGTCATCGCTATTCAACTTTAGTCTGAGTGATGTAGGCGACTGTGTTAATTATTCTGCTAATTATCGTGCTGACGTTTAACTTCGAAACATAAGAGTGTCGCCGCCATCGCAACGTTCAGGCTTTCGCCCCGACCAGCATGCGGAATTGTCAACCAGCCATCAAGTTTCATATTGGGTGATAATCCGTGTGCTTCGTTGCCGAGCACGATCGCAACTTTGCCCGAGAGGTCGGCGACAGTGAAATCACTGGAGTTATGCATTTCATGGCTTGACGAACCCCATAACGCAAAACCCATCTCGCTAATTTCTTCGATTGTTACTCCCTCATACACGGGGATATTAAACAGGGCTCCTGCTGATGCGCGCACAACTTTCGGACTGAAAGCATCGACCGTGCCAGAAGTTAAGGCAATAGCCGTTGCACCAGCAGCCTCTGCTGATCTTAAAATAGTGCCAAGGTTTCCGGGGTCTGAAATTTTGTCAACAACGACAATCCATTGTGCGTTAGTCGCCAATGCAAGGTCTGTGATGTCTAGTTTTGGTTTTAGTGCAATCGCAATAACTGGCTGCGGCGATGCGGTTGAAGCTATGCGCTCCATCACACCAACGGCGAGATCGTTGACTGCGCTTCCCGCACCTGAACATGGGCTCGCTCCGGGCGCGACGAACTGCGACTCGATCGCAATTCCGGCACGAATCGCTTCGTCAATCAATGTTGCGCCTTCTATTACGAATGCGTTTTCTTGAGCGCGCTCGGCTTTGTCATTGCATAGTCTTCGTAATCGCTGAACACGATTGCTCGTGAACGCCAATTGCGACAGACTCAGACGAGTGCGCCCTTTGCGGTTTCAACCAAATTAGCGAACGCTTTTTCGTCATGTACCGCAAGGTCGGCGAGAATTTTTCTGTCCACGACTACTCCTGCTTTTGACAAACCAGCAATGAAGCGGCTGTAACTCATGTCGTGAATTCGACATCCAGCATTGATTCGCTGAATCCAAAGGCTACGAAACTCGCCTTTCTTTGCACGACGGTCACGAAATGCGTACTGACCTGAGTGAAGTACTTGCTCGTTTGCCGAACGAAATGTTCGACTTCGATCGCCGTAATATCCTTTTGCTTTTTCGAGAATCGCCTTGTGCTTTTTGCGGGCGTGAACTGCGCGTTTAACTCGTGCCATTTTGAAATCCTTTCAATTGAGATTCGGTTAACTGGTCAATGAACTGTTTAGTTAAGTAGTTAGATTTATCGCTCTGCAAGAAGTCGCTTGATGCGCTTGACATCGCCAGTGTGAACGTCAACGGTGCCGTCAAGTCGGCGTGTGCGCTCACTGGATTTGTGCTCAAACAAGTGCTGACGCATTGACTGCTGACGGCGTAGTTTGCCCGTACCAGTCTTCTTAAATCGCTTCTTTGCTGTCTTGGATGTTTTCATCTTCGGCATTTTGATTCTCCATTTCGGTTGTCGTATTTAAAATTGGTTTCGGATTCAAACTTTGCGGCTTTGCTTCTGCGGGTTTGGCAGAAAATGGGCGCTTTGATGCTTTTTTGTCTGGCGAAAGAACCATCGTCATGTTTCGACCTTCCAAGCGAGCCGAAGTATCAACTTTGGCGATTTGACCGAGTTGCTCGATCACTGCATCCAAAATTTTTGTACCTAACTCGGGGTGAGCCATTTCGCGACCTCTAAATTGCAGAGTGACTTTCACCTTGTGGCCTTCGTCGAGAAACTCGAGCATGTGGCGCACCTTGGTGTCAAAGTCTCCTTTGGCAATCTTCGGCTTGAACTTGACTTCTTTCATGGTGATCTGCACCGTCTTCTTGCGAGACTCTTTGAGTCTTTGCGCTTCTTCGTAACGAAACTTTCCGTAATCCATGATCCGACATACGGGTGGTTCGGCTAACGGAGCAACTTCAACAAGGTCTAAATCGGCCTTGCGTGATCGCTCAAGTGCATCTTCAATACTGACGACTCCTACTTGTGATCCATCTGCATCGACTAGACGAACCTGTTTGGCTCGAATTCGGTCGTTGTAGCGTGGCTCATTTGTTGGCGGTGCTATAACTGTTCACTGCTTGACAAGCGGCTGTGCCTCCTCTTCGTATCGGATAAAACTCGAAGTCGAAAATATGAGTTTGCCGACGCACGAGAGTCGAGGTCAGCGGTGGCGTAGCCACTCGCATCAGCTCGACCCAGACGCACTCATCAGCAAAGTTCAAATTTTTGAACAACGCAAATCTTGGTGGCTAGGTGGGAAACTAGTTTCCACTTTTGCTGTTGGATAAATGCAATTTGCACTGCCGTTATCGCTGCCATAATGGTAGCGCATATGGATCAGAACCCCACCCCTGAACAACAACAAGCGTTGACCGAGGCTCGCGCCCGCCTGGCCGAGACACCGGCCAATGTTGTCGTGGCCAACCATGTTGTCGGACTATATGAACTGGCGGCAATTCATCTTGGCTCAAACCCCCCGAGACTTGATGACGCCAGATTAGCAATCGATGCCTTGGCGGCAATTGTCGACACTCTCGGCGATCGTCTTGGAGACGACCATGCAACCTTTAAAGATGCGCTGGCGAATATCCGGATCGTCTGGGTCAAATTAACTAGCGAAATTAGCTAGCCGAGCACAGTTCCGTTTTCGATTCTTGCTCCATTGAGCCAAACTTCAACGGTCATCACCGATTTACCTTCAGGTTGAACTTCAGTAAGCGAAATAACGCCATCACTAGTTGCTACTTCGCATTCATGTCGCGAAACTACTTTGATCGCGCCATGTACTGCGCTCGTCATAGATTCTGAAACAATGCGTGCCTTCACAATTTTGAGTCTCTTGCCACCAATATATGTGTATGCCCCACCGACACGAATCAGGCGATCAATTTCAACTGCTGATGTGCCCCAATCAATTCGAAGTTCATCCCCCACAATTTTTTTCGCATACGAAACTTCGCCAGATTGATCAATACCTTGACTCGTTCCATTTTTAACTGCACTAATCAGTAGCGGCAAAGAAGCTTCAACGAGTTTTTTGCGCAACGATTCAAGGGTCTCGGTTGCTGAAATCGAAACTTCACTTTGACTGTAAACCTCGCCTTGGTCAAGACCTTCAACAATGCGCATGATGCACACCCCAGTCTTAGTGTCGCCGGCAAGTATTGCGCGCTCAACAGGCGCCGCTCCCCGCCAACGAGGCAGAAGCGAAAAGTGAACATTGATCATCGGCACGATGCTCAAAATATCCACCGAAATAATTGCGCCGTAAGCAATAACGACACCGAGCAGATTCGGAATTTGCGCCGCCAATGGAGCCAAATCATCTAGCGAGTCTGAAACTCGCAACCCAAGTTCAATTGCCGCTTGCTTGACTGGAGATGCGCTTATCTGTTTGCCGCGACCACGCCGAGTGTCAGGTCGAGTGATCACGATCTCAACATTGCATCCCGCGGCAACTAACGCCTGAAGCGGCGCTACTGCAATTTCTGGAGTACCTAGATAGACGATGTGCGATACACCGTTCACGGGCATCGGCGCAAGACTCGGCGCAGCACTTTTTGCTGGCATCGTCACGAAAGCTTTAGATGTGTCGTTTCGATCTCACCTGGTTGCTCTTCACGCCGACGATATTCTGCCAACGCAAGTTTTTTTTGATCTGGAGTCATTCGCTCAAACATCAACACACCTTGAAGGTGATCAATCTCATGCTGAAACAATCGCGCAAGTAACTCATCAGCCTCAATTTCAACCGTATTGCCGTCGAGGTTCAAGCCTCTAACGAGAACAAGTTTCGGACGCAACATCTCAACCGATAAGCCTGGGATTGAAAGGCACCCTTCGTCATAAACCCACTCGCCACTTGACTCAATAATCGTCGGATTAATCAAGATCTCGGGTGAATCATCGACATCATAAACAAATAGTTGCTTCTGCACACCTATCTGGGGTGCCGCCAAACCCAGACCAGGTGCCTCGTACATTACTTTCAACATCTCATCGGCGAGTTTGACGAGCTTGCCGTCAATGTTTGTAATTTCTGCAGCGCAAGTCTTTAAAACTGGGTCGCCGAATGTGCGAATCTTGTGAGCCATTGAGTTAATTATACGCGGGGTGGGTCGACATGAATCGACAATCTTGATTTGTGGGGTCGTTTCGTGTTTGCCAGCACTTCGCTCAACACTTGCCAGTTTTCAGCGCGCACTAAACCGTGGGTTGAATCTTTTATCACAGTCTGCACGAGCATTGACTCGCTCATCGTCTCTAAAAAGGTCTTTGTCCCGATGCCGCTGATCTCTGCAAGAGACCCAAACGGAGGGAACTTCAGAAGCGATCGGCGTGATTTCTCGGTGGCGTTGTAAGTTTCGAAGTCGCCGGTGGCAAGCCCAACAAGTAGCGAATTTTCTGGGGTGTGGGTTTGCAACAATATCAAAGGATTATTTTTCGACCCGCCAACAAGTCGCGCAGCATGCACGACCAATGTCCCAACGAGTTCACTTGTCCGATAGCGCGGCGCAAGAAGTTCTGCGTCGATGTCTAGAAATACGACCGTGTCTGCTGTGCCTACGCGATGCAAAACTGCTTCAGTGCCAACGAAAACATTTAAGCGTTGATTTATTTCGGTAGTTGCAGATGTAACCTCACACACCGTTCGCTTTGCTGCTGCCTGCAACTCTTCGCGCAGACGACTCACGCCGGGTTTTAGCAACGCGCAGCTACTTGACCCACATGCCTGGCACACAACAGGGCGCACAACTGCGCACCGTGGACACTCAAGAGTTTGATCGTCACTTTGAGTAACAGCGGCATCGCATTTTTCGCAACGCAAGATTGTCCGGCACTTTCCACAGGCAATTAATCTCGCTCGACCTTTCGTGTTGAGCACACACACGACACGCCGACTTGAATCACGCAATTCTGTAATCAGTTGCGATGAAATTAGAGACGAACTCCAAGATTCATCTTTGTTTCGATCCAGGACTTCGATGCTCGGCCAAGCCTTCTGTTCATCAGAGGCTTTGATTTCAAATACTCGATTGGCTGCCCAATTTCGTGCAACCTGCGAAGGCAACGGACTTATCAAACAACACAGAGCCTGCGTCCGACTGCAACGCTCAATTGCGACATCTCGTGCATGCCAAGTCGGGCTGCGTTCTTCTTGTAACAAATCATCATGTTCATCAATCACAACGATCGTTGAAAACTTGGCAACTGGTGCCCACACGACACTGCGAGTGCCAACGACTATGTCGACGCCTCCCATTGCGCTCGCCCAGTCTTGCGGCCATGAGGCAACAGAAAAACCATTGACCTTCAGCGACGCCGCAAGAAGTTTGGCGCGGTGTGCAGTAGGGATCACAACTATTACTGGTCCGTTGCTTGCGAACGCGCTGACAATTGATGTTGGGTTTGCAAGTGGCGAAACAACAACTAAGCCGCCCGCATGTTCGATAACTGCGTCAGCAACAGGCGACGAGAAGTTGATACTCCGAGATAAATATCTCGGAGATGGTACCTTCGAAATCAGCGTGCTCGGTGCCGACGCCGAAACGAAAGATCTGATCCGACCTGCCCATCTAGTTATCGCCCAATGTGCAAGATCAATGATCTCTTGGGTCGTGCCCAGTCCCAAGATTTTAATTACCGAGCGAATTTTGTTGACTGCCAAACCTGCGCTTGGCTCACCAATTTCAATTACCCAACCAGCAACATTTCTTCCGTGCAACGGAACCCGTACGCGCATGCCGACGCGCAACTCAGTGCCAAGTGAATCAGGAATTAAATAGTCAAATGTTTTATCGACTCCCGTGACATCGGGAACGACTCGCGCAACCCGAACTGGGGGTGTCGCTACTTCGATCAGAGTTTGACTGCTGCCTTGAATTCTTTAAGGCGAGACAAAGACTCCCATGTGAAATTTGGATGGCTACGACCAAAGTGACCGTATGCAGCGGTCTTTTGGTAGATCGGACGCTTCAAATCAAGATCGCGAACAATCGCCGCTGGACGGAGATCAAAAACTTCGCGCACTGCTGATTCGATTAACGCCTCATCAACTTTGTTGGTGCCGAAAGTTTCAACGAAGATGCTCACTGGATGAGCCATGCCAATGGCATAAGCGACTTGAAGCTCGCAACGCTGTGCAGCACCAGAAGCAACAACATGTTTAGCAACCCAACGCGCTGCATAGGCTGCGGATCGGTCAACTTTTGATGGATCTTTTCCGCTGAACGCACCGCCACCGTGACGACCCATGCCACCGTAAGTGTCGACGATAATTTTGCGACCGGTCAAACCCGTGTCTGCATGTGGTCCGCCTTTGACGAACTCGCCAGTCGGGTTGACGTAAACGGCGTAGTCATCCTTTGCAAACTGTGCTGGGATAACTGGGCGGATAACTTGCTCAATTAAATCTGGACGAATAACCGTGTCACGATTGATGCCGTCGGCATGTTGAGTTGAGATCAACACTGTTCGCAATCGAACTGGCTTGCCGTCTTCGTAATCAAAAGTAACTTGAGTCTTGCCGTCAGGACGCAAGTACGGGATCGCACCTGACTTGCGAACATCAGTCAACTTCTCTGCCATTCGATGCGCCAACCAAATTGGCAATGGCATCAGGTCTTCAGTTTCTGTACATGCATAGCCAAACATCATTCCTTGGTCACCTGCACCTTGACTATTTAAAACATCTTCGCCGCTCTTGCCACCGCGAATCTCTTCGCTGATGTTGACACCTTGCGAGATGTTCGGGCTCTGTTCATCAATACTGACGATTACACCACATGTGTTTCCGTCGAAGCCGTAAAGCGCGTTGTCGTAGCCAATGCCATTAATAACTTGGCGAGCAAGTTTTGGGATATCAACATATGCACTCGTCGTAATTTCGCCGGCGATGACACAAAGTCCTGTGGTCAACAAAGTTTCGCAAGCAACTCGCCCAGAAGGGTCTTCGGCAAGAATTGCATCAAGCACTGAATCCGATATTTGGTCAGCCATCTTGTCCGGGTGACCTTCAGTCACGCTCTCAGATGTAAACGAGTACTTCTTCATTTGATCTCCATCTCAATTTGATTTAACAAGACGCTAGTCAAAAACTTACTTGCTAAGTGATTTATCGGACTCACTAATTAAAAGCTCGGTTAAAGATATTAAGCGTCTGGCTGTGTCGCAGCTTCAAGTTCAGCGGCTAGTTCAGCTTCTTGTGCTGCTGCAGCGGCTTCGTTCTCGGCGACGATATCTTCAATCGTTCGTTGAACTAGTTGAATTTTGCCTGCTGAGATCTCTTCGAAACTGATCGACAGTGGCTTGCGAGATGTCGAACTGACTTGTGGTGGCACCATGTTGCCCAGTCCATCGCCAAGTTGATTGAAATACGAGTTGATCTCTCGCGCCCGACGAGCGGCAAGAGTTACAAGCGAAAACTTCGAACCTGTATGCCCCATCAAGGATTCAATTGGCGGGTTCATCATCGTGTCATCTGCGGTCACTTATTTCCTCCTGGATCAGGCATCTGGTACGCCTAGCGGCTAATAAGTATAGCCACAACTAGAGCTAGCTATTGCGCTGTTTTCGTTCATAATCAATGATCCGACTCATTTCATCAACAGTGGATGCAAGATCGTCATTGATCAATACATAGTCCGCGATCGCTTTGCCGACGGGCTCTTCATCTTCGGCTTTTTGAAGTCGCTTCTCAACTTTCTGGTCCGAATCACCACGCCCATGCAAACGTGACTTTTGCTCTTGCCGAGACGGCGGCAAGACAAATATTAATAGCGCCTGGTGGTTTAATCGTTTGACTTGTTGTGCCCCGTCTACTTCGATTTCAAGCACCGTGTCTTTGCCCAACGGCGCACTTGGTGTCGGAGTGCCGTAAAGGTTTCCTAAAAAATCTGTCCACTCAAGAAACCCACCGTCGGAGATATGTTGCTCGAACTGTTCGCGGGTCACGAATTTATATGCGTCTTGCTTCTCTCCCTCCCGTCGTTCACGGGTGGTCCACGACCGACTCAACCATAGATTTGCGTCCCGTTCAACAAGAGCGTCAACGATCGTACTTTTTCCGACCCCGCCAGGACCAGACACGACTATCACCAAACCACTTCGAGTTAACGAATTCACACAGGTGACCCAACACTTCGCAGCAGAGACTCACGATCTTGGCTGCTTAGACTTTCGATTCGACATTTTTCGGCAATTCGTAGTTCTGCCATTATCCGCCGAGCCTTGACTTTTCCGATTTTCGAAATTGACTCGAGGACTTTTACGAGATACAGACGGTTTGTCGGTTGATGCTGTGAGTTGTTGATCAAAACATCAGCAAGACTTAGCTGATTATTCGCAACCTGTTTAAGAACTAGCGACATTTCTTGACGCAACACCATTGCAGACGCAATCGCCTGCGTTCGAACAAGATCAGCACTTATGATCTGATCTGAGGGTGCCATTAATGCATTGTACTTGTGAGATTTACCTGTTATTAAAGATCTCAAATCAATTCAATTCAATTCGCTAGGCCGTTGCGGTGTGCAGCCGAAGTGACCTGCGACCAGTCAGATATTTTGTGGGCTACTGCCCAGTCAATTAGTTGCTGTTGAACCAACAGCGGAGCGCGAGGGTTTGCGAAACTGGCCGTTCCGACCTGCACGGCATTGGCTCCAGCGAGCATCAGTTCGGCTGCGTCTTGACCGGTCGAAACTCCACCCACGCCGATGATTGCAATATTTGGTAGGGCCGCACGAACATCAAACACGCACCTGACTGCAATCGGATGCAGCGCAGCGCCCGACAACCCGCCGCGAACATTGCCAAGTTGTGGGCGACCAGTCTCAGTGTTGATCGCCATACCCATCGCCGTGTTTACAAGTGTCACGGCTTGCGCACCCGCCTTTTCGACGGCACGGGCAACGGTGACAAGTTCAGAAGTATTCGGACTTAGCTTTGCCCACAATGGCAAGCCAGCATCTTGACACCCACGAATAATTTGTGCACTGAGATCGGCATCGTGGGCAAACATCACGTGATCGCCCCCCAAATTCGGACACGAAAGATTGATCTCTAATGCCGCAATTTTCGGTCGCACATCACCGAGCAATTTGGCCGCGTCAAGATAGTCCTGAACACTGTGCCCCCAAATGCTGACGATTATCGTTGCGCCAGTTTTTTCTAGCGCGACAAGATCGTTGGCAATGAAATGTTCGACTCCGTTGCCCTGCAAACCAACTGCGTTGAGCATTCCACTTGTTGTTGGCGACAACCTTGGTGCAGGATTACC
>CAMATY010000050.1 GCA_945861325.1 Ferrithrix thermotolerans DSM 19514 | reverse complement strand
ATCACGCGAACAGTGCCACTACGACTTCGCATCACCAAACTTTGCGAGCGTGCTCCGTACGAGTCGTAACGCACGCCACGAAGTAGTTCGCCGTCGGTGACACCGGTCGCGGCAAAGAAAACATCCTCTCCGCTACAGAGATCATTCACGGTGAGAACTTTTGACAAGTCGTATCCAGCATCACGGGCGACTTTTGCTTCGGCTTCATTTTTGACCCACAATCGACCCAATATCTGGCCACCCAGACTTTTTAGCGCAGCAGCGGCTGTGACGCCTTCTGGCGTGCCACCGATTCCCATTAAAACATCAACATCAACTTGAGGTGAGGCCGCAGCAATTGCGCCAGCAATATCTCCGTCGCTAATTAAGTGAATCCGACAGCCGCAACTTCGAACTTCAGCAATTAATTCATCGTGTCGCGGTCGCTCCAAAATTACGACGACCAAATCATTCAGAGATTTTTTTGTCGCCTTGGCAATCTCTTTCAGATTTTTAGTTGGAGAAACAGAAAGATCGATTGCATTGGCTGCGGCTGCAGATACTGCAATCTTCTCCATATAAACACACGGACCAGGGTTAAACATCGTGCCGCGCTCAGCAACCGCAAGAACCGAGAGTGCGTTATTGCGCCCCAGCGAAGTCAGAGTCGTGCCGTCAATTGGGTCAACTGCGACATCGGTCAACGGCTTTTCGCCATTGCCAACGCGTTCGCCGTTAAACAACATCGGTGCCTCATCTTTTTCGCCTTCACCAATTACGACGATTCCATCCATGTTTACGGTGTCAAGTAAGTTGCGCATTGCATCAACTGCAGCGCCATCAGCCGCATTTTTGTCACCTCGGCCAACCCACTTAGAGGCAGCCAAAGCGGCCGATTCAGTAACACGCACTAACTCAAGGGCCAAGTTACGATCAGGTCGTTGCTGGAGTGGCATCTCAATGATGTTAGCGCAATGTCTAACCGCGTCAATAAGCAACTAGCGTTCGGCACGTGAGCGAACTCGATTTAAACGCGCCGATTACCGAATGGGAGTTGGATGAATGGACGCCCGAAGCTCGCGACGAATTGACGATTGCGCTAACCGAGTCTGGTATCGCTCACAAATGGGAAGAAACAGTTTTGCTTGCGGCTTCGTCGTCTGAAGTAGATGTTGAAGAGATTTTAGATGATCTCGAAAATGACGAACAGAATGATGAACAGAGTGATGAACAGGATGATGACGGTGATTCTGCAGATTCAAAAGTTCTTGGACAATTATCAGCAGTGGCGCAAATAATTTCTCATAATCCATCGGACACGAATTCAATTCGTACATTAGAGCGATTGCTTGAAGAAATTGATGGAGCCAGTGCTCCCAGTGAAATTAGCGACTCGGCGTGGCGACAAATTAAGGATTTGGTAAATCAAATTGAAGAAGCGTTAGTTGGTCGCACGGAGCCAGACGAATCAACAGCAATGGACATCGCAGGTCGACTGTTTGCAATTTTGCGTTCAAATGTCTGAAAGCCAAACAGTTTTAGCCGAAGTTGAAATTTGGCACTCGCGACCATTTACGCCGACGCGTCGCTTGTCGCTCGGAAATTTGATATTGCCAACTGACCACGCCCCAGGTCTCGGTGGAATTTTATTAGGAGGAGTTGTATCGGCACACTTTGGTGAAATTGACGAAGACTTAGTACCTGACTTACATCGACTAACTTCACAGATCGAACGCGGCGAAAGAGTAGTCCAACCAAGATTGCGACATCGTCTACAAATTGATCGACATGGGTTGACGAAAAGTGTTCACCAATTATTTGGAGATGACCAACAGTTGCGATTTGAGTTCAATGCAAGTGGCAGCGCGTTGGCACAAGTTCTCGGTGCAATCTATGCAATTGAAAGACTTGATGATCCGTCGCGAAGATCATTGGCGGCCGTAATAAATCGTTCGATGAGATGGCGAGGACCACTTGACGCTTCTTTCATTTCATTTCTTGCGGGAAGTTCGGCAACAAGCATCTCGGCACTCGCCGACCCAAGGGCATGGGCACTTGAGATTCTTGGATTTCCAGAAGGAACAATTAAGCCGTCAAAGCGTCAAGTACAAGAGCGTTATCGTTCGGCTTTGCGAAGTGTGCACCCCGATCACGGCGGAGCAATCGCCACTGCGAGCAAATCGATTGAAGACCTCGGCGAAGCACGTCGAATCTTGTTGCGCTCGTGATCTCTGGTGTAATTTTATTTCCTGGCGCGGGCACCAGCGCAAATCACAAGTCGCTGATTGCAATTGAAAACAGCACAAAAAAATTTCACGAGAAAATTCAAGTTCGTCGAGTTGACTTTCCGTATCGGCTTGCTGGCAAGAGTTTTCCAGACCGCGCGCCAGTATTAATTGACACCGTCCGCAATGCGGTGATTCAGGCCGCAATTGATTGGGATTGTGCGACAAATCAAATCGTGATTGGTGGTCGTTCAATGGGTGGTCGAATGTGCAGCCTGGCAATTGCAGATGTTGAGAACCACCTCGAAGTGGCTGCCCTCGTGTGCATCTGCTACCCACTACATCCGCCAAAACAACCTAAGAAACTTCGCACTGAACATCTACCAAGAATTAAATGTCGAACATTATTTATCAGTGGAACTCGAGATGAGTTCGGCACTGTCGATGAACTAAAAAAAGCGACGTCGGCTATTAACGCCAAAGTAACTCACGAATTTATTGATGGCGCACGTCATGATCTCAAAAACAAAGACGATGCAGTCGCCGAATTAGTTACTAGATGGATTTCAGTTCTCTGAATTAATTACATCATCAGGGTTGAGTTCTTCAAGTTCGCGGTGAGCCGATTCCGGGAAAGTTTTAAATATCAGCAAGCCCGCTGTAATTGGTCCAAGTGCGAGCCACCGCATTACAAGCCCGTAACTCAAGTTTCGATCTAGAAATACTCCTGCTCCGATTAGCCCGACGCTGCCACCAATTAATGATGAAGTCATAATTACCGCAGACGCAAACGAGCGGTGCAAGGTTGGAAACATCTCACCTCGGTAAACGGCCATTGCTGGGTAGGCAAGGGCAAGGCACAGTCCTCCAGTTGAAGTAGCGATCCACATTGGTATACCACTTGTGCTGAACGCAATTGCTAGAACGATCGCGCCAAGTGGGAAAGTTACTGCGGCAAGATTTTTTCGTCCGCGAGTATCAGCCAACTTGCCACCGAGTAAAAGTCCAAGTGTCGCCGGGGTACCAGTTACGAAAACAAAAATCATAATCGTGATCGCCGAATATTCGCGAACATCTTTGAGATACCGAACCTGGAATACAGATGATGCAGCAATAAAAATATTTCCAAAAATTGCAACAAGACTCTGAGCCACGATTCGACGACGGTCAATGTGCGTGGCAGTTTCGAGATGTCGCTCGTGGCGTTCAGCGAATCGCACTGTCTCTGGCAATTTTCTTTGCAAGATTACGCCAACTACGAGCCATACCAAAGATAATCCATAGATCACACGCCACGCGCCCAATGCATAATCAGCAATTGGTAAAGCGAACACTGCTGTGCCAGCACCGAAACCAGCGGCAATACCAAGAATGCTGATCGACCAAGCCCTCGACTCACTTGACATTTCTTCAGTGGCGACAATGCCGATCAGAATTGTTAATACGAGTGCAAGTGGTCGACCAATTGTTTGAGTCGCAACAAGAATCGTAAATGATGGTGCAAGTCCGCCCAGTGCAGTAATGATCGGTGCGCCAAATGCGCACCAAACAATTAATCGCCTTCGTCCAATTCGGTCAGCGAGTGCCGTGAGTGGAAGCGCAATGATTACGCCCCATCGGATTATTGCTGCACCGATTCCTTGTCCTTGTTCTGAAACACCAAAGTCTTGTGCGGCGTAGGCAACTGTTTGTGTGAAAAGAGTATTGGCGTAAGTTGCGGGCAAACACGCCATCGCCAAGAGCCATAAAATAGTGCGTTGACGAGTTGTCAAGGCTTGGGTTTGGCGTTTTCTGCTCACTGCGGGAGCATACTGAAATCTTATGAATAATGAGTCGCCGCAAATAATTGTGCGTCGTTCAGGACCGCTTTCAGGCAATGTGCAGGTTCCTGGTGCCAAGAACTCGGTACTCAAGTTGATGGCCGCCACTTTGCTTGCCGAAGGCGAATATGTTTTGACCAATGTTCCGGCAATTGCCGACGTCGTAACAATGTCAGATTTGTTAACGGCGCTTGGTATTTCGACGAAATGGCTGGGACCACACGAACTCTCGTTGACTAACTCAGGAAATATTTCAACAGAAGCACCATTTGAAAACGTTGATCGAATTCGAGCCAGCATCAACGTACTTGGCCCATTGCTCACCCATTATGGTCAGGCATTGATTAACTGGCCGGGCGGAGACGATTTTGGCGGTCGTCCAATTGATTTGCATATCGGTGGCCTAGAAAAAATGGGCGCAACAATTGAGCAAAATCTTTTGAACATTCGAGCATCTGCCGACCAACTTAACGGTGCCGAAATTGAATTATCTTTTGCCAGCGTTGGCGCAACTGAAAATATTTTAACTGCTGCAATTTACGCCAAAGGCACAACAGTGATTGATAATGCTGCCCGTGAACCTGAAATCGGCGACTTGTGCAACATGCTCGTGGCGATGGGAGCCGAAATTGAAGGAATTGGATCTTCGCGGTTAGTAGTTCATGGAAAGCAAAAAGGTTCTTTACACAGTGTTCGGCACTCAGTAATTAATGATCGAGTTCAGGCCGCAACTTACATTGCTGCCGTGGCGATCGCAGGTGGCGATGTTCAGATTCGTGGAGCAAAATCTGAACACATGGAAATGGTGATTGATAAATATTCGCAGATGGGTGTTTTGATCTCTCCAAGTCGTGATGGATTGCGAGTTACTTCTCCTGGTCGGTTAAACGCAATTGATTTTGC
The DNA here is from genome assembly GCA_945861325.1 of Ferrithrix thermotolerans DSM 19514. Taxonomy (GTDB): domain Bacteria; phylum Actinomycetota; class Acidimicrobiia; order Acidimicrobiales; family Ilumatobacteraceae; genus BACL27. The sequence goes on along the minus strand of CAMATY010000050.1, from coordinate 5,064 downwards.
AACTCTGCCATACCCCGGAATTGCAACCGATTACAAACCACTACTCGTGGCGATGAATTCAGTTTCTAATGGTGTCGGAATAGTTACTGAAAATCTTTTCCCTGGTCGGTTTAGATATATCGAAGAATTATGCAAGTTGGGTGCAGATATTCGAATTGATGGTCATCATGCCGTTGTCAAGGGTGTTGAATATCTAATCGGTACTTCGGTGATTGCCCCAGATATTCGTGCCGGAGCCGCACTTGTTGTGGCTGGGTTGGCTGCACATGGCGAAACAGTGATCAGCGAAATTCATCACATTGACCGTGGCTACGACGATCTTGTTGGTCGACTCAGTGGTCTTGGTGCTGATGTGACTCGCGTCTAACGCGTCGAGTTGCTTGCCACAACACTGCGATTATCACAATAATTGGTCCCGCTACTAAGAGAATTTCATCCCAACCACCTTGGTGAGCAATCACCCTCGTATCGTAGAGGGGTCAGCATTAATAGTTGCAACAAAGATAAATCGCAGGGTGGTCAAGTGTCAATTCGTACTCAAGTCGAAGAAACAATCGAGGTTATTCGTCCGGCGTTACAAGCCGACGGTGGCGACATTATTTTGCGAGAAGTTGACGAAGTGACTGGCATCGTCAGCGTCACGCTTACAGGTGCATGCGGAACTTGCCCAGCGTCAGATCAAACCCTCAAGGCGGGGATTGAGCGAATCATGCGCGATCGCATTGATGGCATCACCGAGGTCGTGGCCGTTTAGAAAGTAGTTTTTAAATATGGATGGTCGCACGCCAGAGATTACGAAACTTTTTAGTGATGCGTGCTCTGGTGACCGATCGGCGCTCGCACGATTATTATCGCTGATTGAGCGCGGCGGTAACGACGCGCGAACCGTTAGCCGACTCGTTTATCCCAAAACTGGAAGCGGCTACATCGTCGGGATTACAGGCGCTCCTGGGGCGGGCAAGAGCACACTCACATCAGCGTTGATCGCCCACATTCGATCACTTGATCAACCAGTTTCAGTTTTGGCGATTGACCCGTCATCACCGTTTACCGGTGGGGCAATTTTGGGTGACCGAGTGCGAATGCAAAATCATGCAACTGATCCTGGAGTTTTCATTCGTAGCATGGCAACGCGCGGACACTTAGGTGGTCTGTCTCTGGCAACAAGCGAAGCAGTTAGGTTGCTCGACGCAGTTGGTTCGCCCTGCACATTGGTCGAGACAGTTGGTGTCGGACAAGTTGAAGTAGAAATTGCGCGCAACGCCGACACGATCGTGGTTGTCGTCAACCCAGGCTGGGGAGACTCGGTGCAGGCCAACAAAGCAGGACTTCTAGAAATCGCCGATATTTTTGTGATCAATAAAGCTGACCGACCCGGTGTTGATCAGACTCGTCGTGATTTAGAGCAGATGCTTGAACTTTCTGATTTTGCAAGTGAAGCATGGCGGCCAACGATCCTCACAACTGTTGGCACAACCGGTGAAGGTGCCGACAGGTTGTGGAATGCGATCGGCGAACACCGTGCACACACACAAAAAGATGGCTCACTCGCCAAGCGTCGCGACCAACGACTGCGAAATGAATTGCGGTCAATTATTGAACGGCGCCTTGAGCATCGGGCAAGGGAAATTTGTACTGGCGAGCGCTGGGATGCAATTCAAAACGAAATGCTTGCACAAACTCGTGACCCTTGGAGTAGCGCTGATGAAATGTTGCACGGAGTTTTTTAGTGAAACTAATTCTTGAGTGAAGCGGTTCTTTGCGCCTTTAACTGATCCAATTGTGCGACGAGTTGTAGTTGCGAGTTTGACACTTGGTGGAGCAGTTGGAGTATTTGCACTCTCGTTTGGAGTCGCCTCAGTTAGCGCTGGAGCAAGCGTGTGGCAAACCTGCGCGCTGTCATTTTTTGTTTTCACAGGTGCGTCACAATTCTCGGCGATGAGCGTAGTTGGCGCAGGCGGCTCATTAGTTGCCGCGTTTGGCGGCGCCGCGTTGCTTGCAGCACGCAATTTTGTTTACGGTCTCGCACTTTCTTCATCGGCAAAATCAATGGCCGGCAGTTTGCCTCGGCGAATATTCGCGGCACATTTTGTGATTGATGAAACTACGGCATTGGCACTCGCTCAAGAGTCGCCGCGACTTCGTAAAATTGCATTCTGGACAACCGGGATTGGTTTGTTCACATTTTGGAATCTCGGCACACTGATTGGTGCACTTGCTGGAAATGCAATTGATCCGCAGAAATTTGGTTTAGATATTGCATTTCCTGCGGCGTTTATTGTGATGTTGTTGCCACACTTGCGAACGAAACTTGGTCGTCAAGCAGCCGCGCTCGGTGGCGCGCTGTGTTTGATTTCGATTTCATTTCTTCCAATTGGTATACCAATTCTGATCGCGGCGTGTGCCGTATTGGTTGGTTTACGAAATGATTAGTCCCGAACCACAGCATTTATGGTTGATGATCGTTGCACTCGCGGCGACTGCTTATTTATTTAAAATGTTTGGATTAATTGTTTTAGGCTCGCAACAATTACCAAAAGTGTTTGACCGATGTCTCGGATTGATTCCTGCAGCGCTGCTAGCCGCACTCGTTGCCAAAGATACATTCTCAATTGGTCAAACTCTGTTGATTGATGCGCGAGTTGCTGGATTTACAGTGGCGGTCATTGCGGCGTGGCGTCGTGCTCCACTAATAGTTGTTGTTGTGCTGGCTGCTGGAGCAACGGCACTCGTTCGCGCGCTGTAATTAAAGCTCTAACTATTGTTTGCAGAGTTTTGCAAGACCGCGTAAATTGCGTTTCCAAATCTGTTTCAAAACAATTTTTCCGCCGATCAAAGCGCCAAGTGGGCCAGCGAGATACCACGGGAAAATCAGTTCTTCCTCCCATGTGAAAAGTGTTCGCGTGCCGTTATCAAGTGGCGCAAGGGTGAATACGCCGCTACCAGTGACGATGCCGACATGTTTGACGCCCATTGCTGAGCCGGGTACCCATTGTGTGATCTCCATTTTGTCGGTCAGCTTTATTGGCCCGACCTTTGTGTCGCATAAAAAAACCGTGCCGACACCGCGGGTTTGCTCAGAGGTAAAACGAATTGCCACGGCATCGTGCATCCAATCAACATGGCGCTCAACGGGCTCAACGACTTGCCAGACCCGCTCTGGACTGGCTTCGATTTCGATCTTGACACTGATATGGCTCATAGACCTGTGAGTGTAGTTAGCCTGTACCACTGTGGACGCACGAATTGGCAAAACAATTGGCACAAGTAACCTGTCTGATTTTGTTTATTTAGACCACGCAGCCAGCACCCCGATGCGCGAAGTGGCGGTCTCGGCAATGGCGCCGTTCATGAGTGGCGTTTATGCCAATCCTTTGGGCTCACATCGTTTTGCGCGGATTGCTCGCAAGGCCATTGATGAGGCCCGCGATGATGTCGCCGAAGCGATCGGCTGCAAAGCAGGCGAAATTATTTTTACGAGTGGCGGAACTGAGGGCGACAACGCCACAATTTTTGGCTCTGCTCGCCGTCGTGGCGGTGTGGCGGTTTGCTCTGCCGCTGAGCATCATGCAGTGTTGCATTGCGTTGAAAACTTAAATGGTCAAGTGGTCGGTGTTGATGCAACTGGTGTCATAAATATTGCTGAACTCGAAAATGTCTTACAACATCCAGAGATCGCCAGACGAGTAAGCGTTGTTTCGGTGATGGCCGTAAACAATGAAGTCGGCAGCATTTCTCCGCTTCGCCAAGTTGCAAAAGTGGTCCGAGCAAATGCACCTAACGCTGTGTTGCACACCGATGCAGTGCAGGCGACATGCTGGCAAGACTTGCGCGAAATTTCAAAACTAGTCGATGTGCTATCAGTTTCAGCCCATAAATTTGGTGGACCAAAAGGCATGGGCATCACGATGCAACGAATCGGCTTAGAAATTGATCCACTAATTGTTGGTGGTGGACAAGAACGTGATCGTCGCAGCGGCACTCATAATGTTGGCGGCATCATGGCAACAGCAGCGGCACTTCGTGAAACAGATTCAACTCGAGATGCCGAGATTGCACGAGTAACGCAACTTCGTGATGCCTTAGTTGATGCAGTTATCAGCGAAATTGACGATGTCCTTGAAACCGTCGCGCGCGACAAGCGAGTGCCTGGCATTGCACATTTTTGTATCGCAGGATGCGAGAGTGAAGCAATTTTATTTCTACTAGACGAAGCAATGATCTGCGCGTCGGCGGCAAGTGCCTGTGCAAGTGGCGCGATGGAGCCTTCGCATGTGCTGTCGGCGATGGGCATTGATCGAAAATACTCGATGGGTTCTCTGCGAATGAGTCTTGGTCACACAACAACACTGAGCGACATTGACCGTGCTTCGACTGCGTTGATTGCAGCCGTGCATCAGTTGCGCCGTAAAAAGCAAGTGGTCAAAGCACAGGTCGGCAGATGAAAGTTTTAGTGGCGATGTCGGGTGGGGTTGACTCTTCGGTGGCTGCCGCCGAACTAATAGATCAAGGACACGAAGTTGTTGGCGTAACGATGCGACTGTGGGGAGGCGAGAGCGACACTGGATGTTGCTCAGTTTCAGATGTTGACGATGCTCGTCGCGTTGCCCAACAACTTGGCATTGACCACTTAGTGTTTAATTTTTCCGAAGATTTCGATAAGCATGTTGTGGCTCCGTATGTGCAAGCCCATGTTGACGGCATCACACCGAATCCTTGTATTGAATGCAACCGACACTTAAAGTTCGATCGACTCAGCGAGCGAGCACGACTTCTTGGATTTGATGCCGTCGCAACCGGGCACCATGCGCAGATCACACGAGACGCAGAAAGCATATTTCGCTTGATTCGTGGCCACGATGAATTGAAAGATCAAAGTTATGTCGTCTACATGCTTGACCAAACAGAACTTGCGTTCACAATGTTTCCGGTCGGGCATTTAACCAAAGCACAAGTGCGTGATCGCGCAGTCGAACTTGGTCTTCGCACCGCAACCAAACCTGATAGCCAAGATGTTTGTTTCATTTCGCGCACTGGTGGTCGTGAAACTTTTCTGGGGCACCG
>CAMATY010000049.1 GCA_945861325.1 Ferrithrix thermotolerans DSM 19514 | reverse complement strand
GCAAACAGTGAAAACACATAAATTAAAACTGCCCATCGTGCAAGACCAGTCGGCGTAACCATCGTGAGTATTACCCCAGCAGGGATTGTCACCGCAACGGCTACGCCATGAATGCGACCACGCCAACTCGGTCGCCACTTGCCGATTTCATGCTGAAACACAGGAACATGCGGCACCTTACTTACCTCCTGAGAAGAGTGTATTCAGTTGCGGTTAGCGCTAACTGTCTTTCGCAAGTACCTCTGAGCACGGTGTGACATCAAAATATAAACCTAAATCACCGCTTGCCTTCCTGCGTTTTGCTTGTGCAAGTTTTTTCGTGAATGATAAAAGTTTGCTAAAAGTTCATCGCACAAGTTGCTCTCAATTAAGAAATTGAGATACCGTTCGCCGACGTTGTGGGCTCAACCGGGTTTAACGCTAGAACCACAGAAAAGAGAGAAATAAAATAGAATATCTGAATACACGTATATGGTTGTTGATATCTGGTGCCCTCACAACACTTGGGGGAATTTTAAACCTAAGTGACGTTGAGAAAACAGCAGTTGATTCTTGGGGTAATTTGTCTGGTCGCGAACTGGATATAGCAAGCGGACTGGAACAGGTTTGGGGTTTTCATTTCGCTGGATTTGGGGTTTCGATTCTTCTCCTTGCACTACTCACTAATGGGATATCTCAAGCACGATCAGGAGCTGTTGTCATTGGATTAACGCTATTGAGTCAGCTTTTAACATTCTCCACACTCTCGTCCAAAGGTTATTTAGAAGAGGGTCTTCCAATTGTGCTGTATGTCTTTCTCGCTATTCCTCTGATCGCCTTCGTTGCCTGTGTTAAGAGCTGGAACGAAACAACTAAATAGCTCTGCTTTCATAATTTCATAAGGTAGTCGCCTGGAGTTGTGCTTGACGGTGAAATAAATTGAACCCTCATGCCAACTCCAGGTCCTGCTGCAAACTTTGGTGCGCCAACTGCGTCAGCGAAGATGCTTCCAAAGCGTCGGTAGTGGATCTTTCTCTTTTAGTTTATAAAAGTTATCAAATAGTCCTTCTTTACCTAGGAGTTTAGAGCAGAAGATTCCGAACGAATACAAATCTCTACACTTGTCTCGCTAACCGTCTTTCGCAAGTACCTCTGAGCACGGTGTGACATCAAAATATAAACCTAAATCACGACTCACTAATGCCTTCAAATAAGGTTTATCAGATTTCAAAACCACAACTGATCCATCTGGCAAAGCCTCGCAACCAGGACGCTCAGTAGGAATACCAGCAAGTGTCATAAAGCCGTCCCACTCATAACCACGAAAATCATTCTCGCGGCCGTTGAACCGAAGTGTTTGATCGCCAACAGATGCAATATCGAGGTTTCCCTTAGTTGATTTGAATAATTCGACAAGTTGCTCTTGTTTGTGCGACTGCAAAAAGTACTGCGAGCCCCAAAACATATTCAGGGCGACAGAAACCACAACTATAAACCCTGCGAAAATATTCTTATATCTCTTCCATTTAAAAAGCTCATTTAATCCAACAACGCTCAAGGCCAAACCAAGTGGCATCAATAGTTGATGCCTGCTGCGCCAATCTGCCCGAAACTCAAAAACCGTTATATAAGCAGGGCGACCCGCATAACCGACATAAAGCTCTGCCAAAAAGTACGGAAACAGCGCGAGTGACACCGCAAAAAATCCAAATGCTAAAAGTATAAATCCTGCTCGTACTGGCCGTTTGAAATAACCTATGCGAAGTGCGACTCCAACTAAAAAAAGTGTGCTTAGTGCGAGAGGATAAATTCCAACTAAAAATCCTTTCGTCGTCGGTTGTTGGTAAACGTCGCCTGGAATTAATGACCAGAATTTACTTCGCAACAGTAGATAGAGAATAGGCAAAAGACCAAGTACCGCGGGAAAAGTTAGGTATCTAAAATTAAACTTTTCTCTGTAAATCTCAAATCTTCTTAACCATAAAAAATGCGCAAATGGCAACAAATTGAAAAACAGAATTGAATGGGTTTTAAAACTAAAAAATAAAATAATTGCTGCGGTTATAAAAGAACGAGTAGAACGTGATCTCGCCAAAATCAGCCATCCGGTGAAAAACGCAACATACGAAGACGTGTAATCAAAAATTGTCAAGCAAACGCGAGCGTGATTTACGGGAACAATTAAAAATAGTAAAACGATCAAGCAACGCTGCGTTGCGCCTATCTCAGGTATTGTGTACAAAATCTCAAACAACAAAAGCCCAACTACAAAAAGGCCGACGAACGTTCCTAAAGTGACCAGCCAGGGTCCGATATGTAAAAAAAGTTCCTCGATAACTTTTCCCCATGGCGGTCTCCCAAAATCCTTATTATGTATCTCCCTTGAATAACTCAATGTGCGCGCAAAATAAAAAGACCAATCGTCCCAGTAAAAAGTGTTCGGACGAAGCAATGGCCAACTCCAAGACAAAATGTATAGAAAAAGCGCTTTTACCCACGGAAATTCTTTCAGGGAAGTACGTGATTCTAAATACACCGAGACCGAAGTAATATTTTTTGTATTCATTAGGGTAGAATTATAGAAGTTCTGCAAAGATACTCAAAATGAGAGAGATGCAGTTTTTTGGTACGCAGAAAGATTTGTATGCACAAGTTAAATAACGAATTCGGCGGTGTTTCAATTTTGATACCGGCGTACGATGAATTACTTAATCTGCGTATCCTGCTTCCCGAAATTAACAAAGTTCTAGACGACTTACCTCATTATCCAAAAGAAATATTGGTAGTCCTTCCAAGTTTTGCTAGCACGAATGAGATTAAGGAAATTGAAAACCTCGGCGCAAGAGTTGTGATCAGGATGCCGACTGATTCATTCGGTGATGCCTTAAGAACTGGCTTTGCTGCGGTCTCAGTCTCATCAGAGTTCATCATCACACTTGATGCCGATGGTTCACATAGCCCATCAACTATTCCAGAAATGCTCGCTGTTGCACCAAGTGCGCACTTGGTAACCGGAAGTCGTTATGCAGAAGGTGGATCAACAGATGTAACGCTTACATGTTTGATAATGAGTAGGGCGCTAAATTTAGCTTTTAGCATGGTTTTTGGGCTCAAATCCCGTGACTTGTCGGGAAACTTCAAGCTATACAGAACGTCTTACCTCTCAAATATTGAATTATCTGGCGAAAATTTTGATGTTTTGCAGGAACTCATCTTTAAAGTAAGAGAAATTTATGGTGCAGAATTTGTTGTCAAAGAGGTCCCATATCATTTCTCTGAACGGAATAGCGGAAAAACTAAACGGAAATTGATACCATACACAGTCTCTTATCTCAGAACTCTTACAAAACTTTTGTTTATGCGAATTAGTTCAAAATACTTCTTTCGAAAAAATTAAGAAATTTAGAAATTGGAAAAGAAAAAATCTAGGGTAGGCCAGATACTTGGTTCCGTTAACGTTTTCATACTGAAACACAGGAACATGCGGCATTTCGCCTACCTCCTACCTAGTGTCTAACAATTTCAGTGTAACTTTTGAGGCATGGTTATTAACGGATATGAGTTCGATCGTTTCTTGCGATACGAAGAAATGGTGGCGTGGCTAAATGCAATAGCAGCAAAGTACCCGAAACTTGTAAGCGTTGAGTCGTATGGCAAATCGCACAAGGGTCGCGACCTGATGCTGGCAACTATCACCGACACGACGACTGGCGCGCACGATACAAAACCAGCACATTGGATTGACGCCAATATTCACGCAGTCGAAGTAACTGGAGGTGCAGCGGCGCTGTACATCATTCAAGATCTCGTTGAAAAATTTGATGCTCGGGACGAAACCGTAGTCGAAGCACTACGCACGCGAACTTTTTATATTGCCCCGCGCGTTAACCCAGACGGCGTTGAAGACGCCCTCGCTGACAAGCCTCTGTATCACCGCTCAAGTGTGCGACCTTGGCCGTGGCGCGATGGCCATTTGTGGCCGGGTCTTCATCCGCAAGATATTGACGGCGACGGAAAAATTTTGACGATGCGCATCGCCGACCCTGATGGTGGATGGATTGAACACAACCAAGAACCGCGCGTGATGGTTCCAGTCGGGCCGCTCGGTGCAACGAAAAATACGATGCGTTACAGATTGATCCAAGAAGGTCTGATCGAAAATTACGATGGCTTCACGATTGATCAACCGCGCGACCCCGCTGGTCTAGACCTAAACAGAAACTTTCCTGCTGGTTGGGGTGTCAGCGTTCTTGGCTCGGGCGATCATCCGCTCTCGGAGCCAGAAGTTGATTCACTCGTGCGCGCAGTGAAAGCACGACCAAACGTTTGCGGATACAACGCGTTTCATACTGCCGGTGGTTTTATGTTGCGACCGAGTAGCAGCAAACCAGATTCGCAATTATCGCCAATTGATTTATTTTTCTTTAACGAGTTCGGCAAACACTCGACGCCATTAACGACTTATCCAGTGCATTCGGTGTTTGAAGATCTGACATGGGATAAATCTTCGGTTATGGGTGGTGCTGGCGATGATTGGGCGTATGACCACCTCGGCGTTTATTCGTGGACGACCGAATTTTGGGATGCCGTGTTTCATGCAACTGGCGAGCACTCCAGCACCGATGTTTGGTATGTCGGGCCGACTGTTGAACAAGATCTTGCAGTTTGTAAATGGTCAGACACGCACGCACCAAACAGTTACGTCAACTGGTACAAATTTGATCACCCGCAACTCGGCAAAGTTGAACTTGGTGGAGCAGATGCATTTCGAATTTGGACAAACGCGCCATCGTCAAAGTTGCGCGCAGAAATTGCGAACCACGCACAAGTTGCCGTGTATCAAGCAATGGCTTCGCCGCGACTTGAGATCAAACACACGAAAGCCGAATCATTGGGCAATGACACTTGGCGCGTTGAACTTGGTGTTGCCAACACTGGTTGGCTGAGTACCGAAGTGACGAAACTTGCGCACGATCACAAACTTGTTTTGCCGATCACGGTTGAAATTTCAGGTGCAACAACAATCGGTTGTGAAGCTCGCGCAAAAGTTGGTCAGTTGTCGGGGCGAGCAATGTTCTTGTTGAACGGCGGCGCGATGTCAGACGGAACACCAGATCGAGTTATGCATTCGTGGGTTGTGCGCGCAACTCGTGGTGCCGATGTCACACTTACTGTGTGCCACCCGCGTTGCGGCGAAGTCTCAACGACTTTAAAACTTATTTAGTTTTAATTTCAAGTTCGTCGGGGACGGTGAATTTTTCGTGTGATTTTGCTGCTCGAATCCAAATATAAAGAGCGCCAGAGATACCTACAATGTTCGGTAACGCGACAAACCAATCACCGATCATTGCGCCATAACTAAACCAGCCGATACAGCATGCGAATAATAAGGCGTGCGTTGTGGTTGAAACACCGTATAGATGCTCGGTGCGATACACACGAACAACTTGAGGAATTATCGCAGGAGTGCCGATCGCAATAGTTACCCATCCCATTACGGCAAGCGAATAATTAGTTGCAATTAAACCCAAAATCAAAGTCGCACTTATTGTCAATGCGGGGATCCACCAGACAATTTTTTTGTGTTTAACACACACAAATAAAATCAACAAAATTGCAATCACAATATTGGCATTCGCAAAAATTAGTTGTGAATCTGGCTTGTTTAAACCGCAAATAGTCCAAAGTAGCGAACCACAGCAGCCTTGCAAGAATGAACCGGGCACTAATCCTTCTGTCGAGTTCTTAATGAATACCCGAAACACTTGCGGCCAGATGAACGAGACTGACAACATTGTCGCAAGAATTCCGACGATTCTGCTTGTAGTCACCCATTTAGAGTAGTCCCCGAGTCAATCAAGTAATCGTCTATTGCTAGCGTTCAAGTTGTGATAACGACTTACGGATTCTCAATCGCGACGCCAAATAAAGATTTGCGTCAGTCAGCGATAGATGCCGTGTTTCGTTGGCTTGATGATGTGCACCCACATGAAAAACGAACTAACTCAACACCAGTGAATATTCGCCTTAGTGCAAATGATCCGATTTTCAGAGTCGACGTACTTGAGCATGATTCGCAACAAGGTGCTGCTCGCGGCACAACAGTGACTTTGATCGTCTCTAAGCACGAACTTTATTTTGACCTTCGTCGCACACTTCGACCCACTAAATCTGCGCTACTACCTAGACGATCCGTCGAGCGACCGGAACCGCGACTTATTAAATTAGTCGTTGAAATTGTTAAGTTGTTTAAGGTTCGCGATGCAGAAAAAATAATCGATGCGGAAATCACCATAGCGAATGATCAATTGAGTGGCCAATCACTTGCCGCATTTGCCGAAGCACCAAGTCGGCGTCTGCCAATTGTGATTGAAGTGATCGTGGGAAAACCTGCCGCCATCACAAGTTCTGAAACTGCAAAACAGTTAGCCGGTATCGCCCACCTTGCTCATGTGACATCGCATGTAGCTGATGAAGCGTTCGATAACTTATACGGCGCAAAAGTTATTGGCTCAAGTTGGATAACGATTGTTTGGCCACGCGGAGCCGCACCAGAAAAACTTCACCAGCAAGATGATGAACAACTCGTTAATCAACTTATTGCCGCATCAGTCGGGTCACTGGCAACTCTTAACCTAATGGCACCACGGAAAACTAAACTTGAAAAAATTTCTACTCAAATTATCAAATCAGAGGAGCCCTCCGAAAAAACAAATCTTGAGCACGAAAATACTGAACTGAATCTAACAATTAAAGAATTACTTGAAGAAAATGTAAGTCTGCTTGAGAATGCAACTCTGACAGACATGCTCAGCGCACAAAAAACCGAAGAGCGAGACCGTGCTTATTCACAACTAGCAACTTTCTTGATGATGGAAGATGACAAGAGTTATCTAGATCGTGTTTCAGATGCGGTTGCATTTGCCCAAAAAAATCTTTCAAATATTTTATTTCATCCGCGCGCAATTTCATCAGCGAACGAATCTCACCTAATGAACGGTCGTCGAATTTATTCAAACTTAGTAGAACTAAATAATCTTGCAGCACGATTGCAACGCGGCGACTTCGCACCAAATGTTTTTAATATTTACTGCAATCAACAACTCAGCAACTTTGCCGCATCAATTAGCGATGAGGCTGAGCATCGATACGCGCAAGATTATGCAATCGACTGGAAGGGTGAAAATGTTTTGGCTAAACCACATATCCGCTGTGGCGATGCACGAATTCACTTTTATCACGACACAAAGACGAACGAAATCGTTATCGCCTATATCGGCCGACACCTGCGCGACAAATCAACTAATTAGTTGCGCCGGGTTATGCGGCGCCAAAATTTTCGGGCAATTGTCAATTGCATAAAAGGTCGTGCAAGTCGATAAATCAATCCCGGAATCACAACACTCTTGTTTCTCCGCAGGCCATTTTGTGCACTTTGCACTACAGAGTCAGTGCTGACCCACATCCATGACGGTACGCGTTTCGTCAAATGATCTAGACCAGCATTTCTATGAATCTCAGTTCGCACATAACCAGGACAGACAACACAAACTCGCACACCAGTTCGCCGAAGTTCTGTGTTGATGCTTCGTCCGTATGCCATCACATATGTTTTGGCTGCGGCATAAAGCGCCGACTTTGGCATCGAAACAAACGCGGCAATGCTTGAGACAATCACTACATCGCCAGTTTTGCGTGAAACCATCCGCGGAATAACCGCCTCACAGATTTCAACGACACCAGTTGCTAGAAGCGTATTTAATCCTTTCAGTTCTTCAGCAATTGTTTCGCCGACTCGAGCAGCGCGAGTGATTCCTGCATTGAGCACCAGGAAATCAACATCTCTCGCGGCATCGATAACAATTTGCACACCTCTGTCAGTTGACAAATCGGCGAGAACAACTTTTGTCTGCGCACCAAAATCTTTTAGTTCAGTCGCAAGAGACTCAAGAAGGTTCTCGCGACGAGCCACCGCGACAATGTCATATCCACTACTGGCTAGAAATATTGCATACTTTCGACCGATCCCCGAAGACGCGCCTGTAACGAGAGCAAGTTTGCGAACCACCACACTTTGAGCATTACATGAAAACCGCCTACGGTAAAGGCATGGCTAATTCGCAAAACGGTGCTAACGCGTCACCCGTCTATCAACTCTCAGATCAATATATTGAACAACTTGCAGCAACCGACCCAGGACTCGCAACTGCATTAGGAATCGCTGGTCATGATCACGAGATGACCGACTTCAGTCCTCGCGGACACGCCGAAAGATTTGAAGTAACGCGCTCGACACTTGCGACGCTAAACACACTCGACGCAACTACTGATCGAGATCGACTGGCGGCGGGCGTTTTGCGAAACTCACTTGAGATGTCGACATCCGAATACGACGCAGGTGAACACTTGCGTTCAATTCGAGTGATCGCTGGTGATGTTGATTCTGCTCGCGGCATTTTTGATTTGATGCCAACTGCGACAGTTGAACATTGGCAGACAATTGCCGAACGAATGAGTGCAGTGCCACAAGCGTTTGCTGGCATGCGCGAAAGTTGGAATCTCGGCGTTCAACGCAAAACTGTTGCTCCACGACGTCAAGCACTGGTCGTTGCCGAACAACTTGAAACTTGGGCGGGAACGCCAAGTGCTCCTGGCTTCTTCACACAATTTGCCGAAAGTGCAGCATCTGTCAAGGGCGCGCCACTCGAGCAGTTGCGTCAAGCAGCAGTTGGCGCATCGGAGTCAATGGCTCAAACTGCAAACTATTTGCGCGAGACATATGCATCAGTTGCCGATCCACGCAACGGTGTTGGCGAAGAGCGCCACGCACTTGCCCGTCGCCGATTTATGGGAATGAACGTTGACGCCCACGAAGCCTACGAGTGGGGCTTTGCCGAAGTTGCAAGGCTTGACGCTGAACTAATTAAAACTGCGAAAGAAATTAATCCGAACGCGACGCTCGACGAAGTTCGCGAATTTCTTGACACAGACCCAAGTCACAGCATTGAAGGCGAAGAAAATCTTCGCGAATGGTTGCAAGGATTAATGGATGACGCAATGTCGTTTTTGATTCGCGAAAATCATTTTGATATTCCAAAAGAAATTCATCGCGTTGAAGCGTTGATCTCTCCGCCCGGTGGGGCTGCCGCGATGTATTACACATCGCCGAGCGAAGATCTCTCCAGGCCTGGTCGTACGTGGTATCCAGCGAACGGACGAACGAAGTTTCCGTTGTGGAGCGAACCAACAACCGCATATCACGAGGGCGTGCCTGGTCATCATTTGCAAATTGGCATGGCAACAGTGAACTCAGAAAAACTTTCGCGGTTTCAACGCAACGAATTCGTCAGCGGTCATGGTGAAGGTTGGGCGCTTTACGCAGAACGCTTAATGGATGAACTCGGCTTCCTCGGCAAACCCGAATATCGACTCGGTTATTTGTATGCTCAAGCGTTTCGCGCAGCACGAATTGTCGTTGACATCGGCATGCACTGCGAATTCAAAATTCCAAAAGAATCTAAGTGGCATTCGGGCGAAGCGTGGACACCAGAATTGGCACTTGAATTTCTTTCGGCACGATCTTCGAGTGATGATGCGTTTAACAAATCCGAAATCAACCGCTATCTTGGCTGGCCAGCACAAGCGATTTCATACAAACTTGGTGAACGAGTCTGGACTTCATTGCGCGATGATGCCAAGCGCAAACACGGTGCAAACTTTGATCTTCGGGCTTGGCACGCCTACGCGCTTGACCTCGGCAACCTCGGACTTGACTTACTGAAAACCGAACTCGCCCGCTTCTGAAAATTTTACTTTATCAGAACAGCGGATAATTGAAGGGATCTTTATCTTCTGGTTGCTCTGAAACCTTCTTATATCTTTTGAATATAAAGCTCAGAAGTTTATGTAAGAATTTCATGCACCATAATTCTAATTGGCTTTTTCGCTATTTCCGCGAAGTGCTGGAACTTTGGTTGATTCTGGGATTAATCTGCGGTCGTTCAAAATCTGGAAGATTTTCGTCGCAATAATTTCATTACCATCACTATTCAAATGAGCCCAATCAAGGTAGTTGGAAAAATCAATACCATC
>CAMATY010000048.1 GCA_945861325.1 Ferrithrix thermotolerans DSM 19514 | reverse complement strand
TCTGGCTTAGAGGCGAATGAGCCGTCTTTGCGCACAGCCGTGACTGTCCAGTTTGCAACTTTGCGCCGCACGACAGCCGCAATATTTGCCATAATTCAAGACTATCTATGAATATGTTTGCCAAAAATTGTTTATTAATCATTGGGGCGAAGTATTAGCACTAAGTCGTAGTTTGTGTCATGATGAAGGTGGCTTTTAAAGGGGACCAAAAGGACTCGGGGCCGTTTATTAAATTGGAGTAAAACAATGGAAGTACTTACAACAAGTAACGACCAGTTGGTTTACAACGCGCTTTCATTTGCTGTTGCAGCGATGGCAATCTCGTTTGTTTACTACCTGGTCTCACGAAGTCGAGTTTCTCCTGCATATCGCAGTGCCGTAACAATGTCGGCAATGATTTGTGGAATCGCGGCTTATCACTACTGGAGAATGTTCGTTAGCTTCTCCGAGAAAGCACCCTTTAATGAAGGTTACCGATACGCAGACTGGCTATTGACAGTTCCACTACTTGTGGCTGAACTAGTAGTCGTCTCTGGCATCGCCAAAGAAAAAGCTAAAGGCGTAACTACAAAACTTGCTGTTGCAGCAGTTTTGATGATCGCGTTTGGATACCCAGGCGAGATCGCAGAGCCAGGCAGCAATTCCAGCATGATTTGGTGGGTCGTCGCAATGGTTCCTTTCATCTACATTATTTGGATCTTGTTCGCAGGTGAAGTTGGACAAGCACTCAAGGGTCAGAGCGGCGAAATCGGCAAGAAACTCAACAACCTCCGTTACATTTTGTTGATCACTTGGTCGGTTTACCCAATTGCTTACCTTTTGGGTGACAGCGAGAGTTTCTTGGCCAAAGCAATTGGTCTTGAGGCAGCAGAGTCATCAACAGTTATTCAGGTTGGTTACACAATCGCCGACGTTTTGGCGAAGCCTGGTTACGGTCTTTTGATCTTGGGCATCGCAATCGCGCGCTCAAAGGCTGAGGGTTACAAAGAAGTTTAATTTCGAATTCGTTAAGAAGATAAAGAGCCCTGGCTTGCGCTGGGGCTCTTTTATTTTTGCAACTAACCTCTGAATGCCGTGATTTACAAACAGCATTTACCCGGGCTCGGCCTTACCGCGATCGTCGCGATAGTCGCCTTTGCGGTCGAATCACTGGTCAAATCTCAAACGCCACTGGTTATTTCGCCTCTCGTGGTTGCCGTTGTGTTGGGTGGATTAATCGCAAATTTTGGGTTGATCCCAGAAAGTTGTCGAAGTGGTTTGCGTTTTGCGGCTCGCAGTTTGTTGCGCCTCGGTATTGTGCTTCTTGGTTTACAACTGTCTTTTTCTCAAGTTCGCGAGTTAGGTGCGCCAGGTTTACTTCTCGTTATTTTCGTCGTGGCGATCACATTTACAGGCACTCAGTGGCTTGGCAAAAAGTTGGGGCTTACACACGGGTTAAGTTTGCTCGTCGCCACTGGTTTTTCAATCTGCGGAGCATCGGCGATTGCTGCAATGCGACCGGTCAGTGACGCTGATGATGACGATATGGCGTACGCAATTGCGCTCGTCACGATTTGCGGCACGCTCGCGATTTTTTTATTGCCAGCATTCGCTGAGATAATCGGCTTTTCTGGTGCGCAATTTGGTTCGTGGGTCGGGGCGAGCGTGCACGATGTCGCGCAAACTGTTGCTACTGCAGCGTCGGGAAACGAGCAAACACAGCACGCAGCAATAATCGTAAAACTGACTCGAGTGATGTTGCTTGCACCATTGGTTGCGGGCGTTAGTTTCGCCCGCCGGAGAAAACTAGCTTCGTCACACAATGTTGTTTCGAGCGAGAGCACAATACCGGCCAAACTTCCACCGTTGATTCCATTGTTTGTCGTCGGCTTTTTGATAGCGATCTCGCTGAACTCGTTTTTTGATATTCCAAGTGCCGTGCTCAGTGATGCAAAGTGGATAGAGAAATCGCTACTCGCAAGCGCTCTCGTTGGGCTTGGCGCCGGAGTTGACGCCCGCAAACTTCGCAGCATTGGCGCTCGTCCACTCGTTCTTGGTTTGATTTCTTGGCTATTGATCGCCACACTCTCAGCAATCGGTGTCGCAATTCTTTATTAGCAGTCGACTGGTTCGAGCTTTCCGGTGTGGACATCAAAGATTGCGCCCGCAACAACCAAATTCTTTGGCAAAATTGAATAGGAACGAATGCTGGCTACGTCAGCGGCTAGAGCCACTCGCTGATCGGTCACCATTTTAAATTCAATGCTTCGGGTGTTGATGCCATGCTTGCTTTCAATGCTGGCGTGAATTGATTCTTCGTCGCCACTTGCCATGCGACAGTCGGTGTGGGGCATGACCAAAACTCGATCAACAGCCAATAGGTAAGTCGCTAGAACCAAAGTTCGCAACACGTCGTCAGTCACACGCGCGCCAGCGTTTCGCAGAATCTTTGCATCACCTGACTTCATGCCGACAACAGCCAACGGATTTATCCGCGAGTCCATACATGTGACAATCGCCAAACCTTTACGGGCTGTGCCAGTTAGGTGTTCATCTTCAAACGAAGAAACAAACTTTGAATTCGCCTCCACAACATCGGCAAAGGCATCAAACGGAAATGTGCTCATCACAAAATACTACTAGTTGAGATGAATCTCTCTGTCACTTATTTGATCTACATCTTGTCGATCGTGGGTCACAACAAATTTATATCCTGAAATTTCTGACATTTTTTCGCGTAAAAACTTTCGCAACTCTGGTCGCGCGTTTTCGTCGAGTGCTGATAATGGCTCGTCAAGAAGAATAATTTTTGGTGTACTAATGAATGCCCGGACAATCGCCACTCGCTGCGACTGCCCTCCCGACAAGTCTCTTGGCATTAGGTAGGCAAGTTTTGATAACCCATGACTTGAGATGGCTTCTTTGGCTACTTCGCGAGATTGGCTTCGGCTCATTCCGGACATCCGCAATGGAAATGCAATATTGTCGCGCACCGACAAGAAGGGTAAAAGAGTTTCGTTTTGAAAAACCATCGCCACACCTCGCTTGTTCGCTGGTACAAAGATGTCAGTTGTCGCGTCGTCATAAGTCACGCCGTCAATCAACAGTGAACCCGTCGTTAAATTAATTATTCCGGCGAGTAATCGCAACAAAGTTGTTTTGCCGACACCATTGGCACCGGTGATTGCAATGATTTCATTTTCTGCAGAAACTTCGGTGCGTAGTGTAAAAGATCCGATGCAAACAGTACCGCTGAGGCTAAGAGTCATCGCCGTGACCCGAGCCATTTATCGCGCATCGAAACCAAAACACCAATGCAAATCACGAGCAAAACAAAACTCAACGCATATGCAGCCTGCGGATCACTCTCGAGCAACAAATAGACGGCAAGTGGAGTTGTCTGTGTTCGTCCCACAATGTTGCCAGCAAATGTAATAGTTGCCCCGAATTCACCGAGTGCTCTCGCCCACGCCACTGCAATGCCGGCAACGAGGGAAGGACGCAACAAACGCAGGGTCACTAGATAAAACTTCTTGACTTCATTGGCGCCCATTGTTGATGCAAGTTCTTCGTAACGAGAATCAATCGCACGCAAACCTCCCTCGACGGCCATAACTAAAAATGGCAACGCTACAAACGCTTCAGCAATGACGACACCGATCGGCGAAAAAGTCAGTTGCAATCCAAAACTGTCGAAGAGCAGCGCGCCTACTAAGCCGCTCGACTTTCCGTAGGCGGCAAGCAATGCCACCCCGCCAACCACTGGGGGCAAAACCATCGGCAACATCACAAGTGCGCGGACTAAGGAACTTCCACGAAACCGAACTCGCGCCAACACCCAGGCCAATGGTAGACCAAAGAAAACAGAAACAACTGTCGCCGAGATTGATGTGACAAGTGATAACGACAGAGCATCTCGCGTCGGGCCACTTGAAACTTGTGAAACTAACGAACTCCAAGAAATTTTGCGCAGTAGACCAACAAGAGGCACACAAATATAGATGAAGCCCAAAACGGCACCAACACCGACAAACCACGGGGCACGAGAAATTGCTTTGCGTTTTGTCATCTTGACAACGCTAATTCTTTGCAAACCCAAATGACTTCAATATTGCCTGGCCACTATCCGAGATTACATAGTTTATGAAGGCTTCGGCTGTATCTAGGTTTCGAGAAAGTCGTATGGCGGCAATCGCATAACTCGTATTAACATTTTGATCAGACTTGATTCTTATCAAAGTGACTGCTTTTTTTGAGGCCAAAGCATCTGTCACATAAACAATTGCTGCATCGGCGTCGCCAACCGCCACCGCGTTCAATGTCGATTTTGCATCAACTGCCCGAGTGATCTTTGATTCGTTGATAGATACTTTTGCCTTGGCTAGAACCTGTGCCGCATAGACGCCACATGGTGCCGTAATGCCACAAAGTGCAACATATTTTGCT
The DNA here is from genome assembly GCA_945861325.1 of Ferrithrix thermotolerans DSM 19514. GTDB lineage: Bacteria > Actinomycetota > Acidimicrobiia > Acidimicrobiales > Ilumatobacteraceae > BACL27. The sequence continues at coordinate 5,836 of CAMATY010000048.1, read as the reverse complement.
CGCGCAAAATCCTCGAGTGAGTAGATTTTTAGCGGATTACTAGGCTTAACTGCAATCGCCAGTTGGTTATGTGCGAAAATTTTCGGATAACTAGCGCTTGCAACTTGACCCGATTTTATGAGCGCCACAATATTCGACAGATCGGCTGAAGCAATAACATCGCTGGGTGCACCGGACTGAATTTGCGCCACCAAAGATGATGAAGAGCCAAAGTTGAAGCGAATTTTTATATTGGGATTGAGTTTGCGAAATGCCTTGGCGATCTCAACGAACGACGCACTCAACGACGACGCAGCAGAAACTGTAATTGTTCCTTTTAAGGCTTTTTGCTGAACCCCCACAACAGGCTTTTGAGCACCAACTGTGACGATGCTCAAAATGGGCGCCAAACAAAATGCCACGACGATAATAATCAATGATAAAAATCTTCGCAATTTCTACCCTTCAGTAGTTAAATACTTTGAAAATCTCTCAGTCAGGCTACATCCAATCAATCAGCAACTAGATTTTAATAGTGCTAAAAAATCAACGCGTGATCGGCACAATTTTTGTAGTGATGTCAAGTCTTGGTTTCTCAATCGGTCCAAGTTTGGCCAAACATGCATACGAATCTGGGGCAAACCCGCTTGGAGTGATGACTATTCGATTCACGATAGCGAGTCTGATCATGCTCGTTTTGCGACAAATCATTTTGCGCAACGAACCGCTTCCGACTATAAAAATGATTCTTGAAATGTTTGCAATCGGAGCATTAGGCATTATGACTGTTTCATTTGCGTACTTTTTAGCAATTGAATCGATTGACACTGGGTTGGCAATTGTGCTTTGGTATTGCAATCCATTGATTGTTGTTTTGATGTCGTGGATTTTTTTCAGAAAAAGACCAACCCGTAGCATCGCTATCTCACTTTTGTTTACTTTGATTGGCATTTTTATTACTGCAGGCCAAATTAAGAGTGGCTCAAATAAAGCAATCGCTTTGGTCATGTTTTCAGCGTTAATGTTCTCGGTTTATCTGCTGACTGTTTCACGAACGCTAAAAAAAGTTAATTTGCTAACCGGCGTCACATTTATAAATATTGGCGCCGCGCTCGGATATTGGCTTATATGTCTAGTTTTACCATTTGGGCTAAATGTTGAGTTCCCAAGCAACACTTCGAGTTGGCTGTTAATTATCGCTTTCAGTGTTTTCGGAACAGTAGTACCATTTCTATTTTCGTATGCAGGCATGAAACGCGTTGGCCCAAGTATGTTGGCCGTAATTACAACTCTTGAGCCAGTGTTGGCAATCACAATGGGCATTATTTTTCTCAATGAATCTTTAACAATTCAAAAAATCATCGGTGCTACTTTTGTGATCGGGGCATTGGTGTTGCTTTCGGTTCTTGATCGACACGATGAGGCTCAAATCGCCCATCAATAGTTTCAGTTAGTGAGCGCAGTGTTTAACTGCGCTCACTAAAAATCGTCAACAAACTTTTTAGCCTTTGAGGGCCGCTTTTTGATCTGGAGTCAAATTATTTACGAATCCTGGTTTCAACGCTCTTTCCTGTGCTGGTGTCATCGCCGCCAACTTGTCATTACTAAAACCTGCAGCAGATGCCGGAGGAAGGGCTCCGACTGCTGCAGGTTTCATCGTTGCAAACGCAGTTGGTGGCAAAGCATCAACTTGATCGGCTTTCAAACCCGATATCGCCTTGGCTGGAAGAGCACCAACTTGTTGTGGTGTCATTGTCGCCATTGCTGCTGGTGGCAATGCGCCAACCTGAGTTGGCTTCATCGCCCCAAACGCTGCAGCCGGTAGCGCAGCAACCTGCTCAACATTCAATGAACCAACTGCTGCTGGCGAAAGAGCCCCAACTGCTGCAGGTTTCATTGCTGTGAATGCAGTTGGTGGTAACGCATCAACTTGATCGGCTTTCAAACCAGACATCGCTGCTGGCGGCAGAGCACCAACTTGTTGTGGGCTCATTGTCGCCATTGCGGCTGGCGGAAGCGCGCCAACCTGAGTTGGCTTCATCGCCCCAAACGCTGCAGCCGGCAGTGCACCAACTTGCTCAACATTCAATGAACCAACTGCTGCTGGCGATAGTGCACCAACTGCCCCAGGCTTCATTGCCGTGAACGCTGCCGCTGGCAAGGCCTGAACTTGATCGGCTTTCAAACCAGACATCGCAGCTGGCGGCAGAGCACCAACTTGTTGCGGGCTCATTGTCGCCATTGCTGCTGGTGGCAATGCGCCGACCTGATTTGGCTTCATCGCCCCAAACGCTGCAGCCGGCAGTGCACCAACCTGCTCACTATTAAACGAACCGAATGCGTTATTTGGCATTGAAGCCAACTGCGTTGGTTTCATCCCAGCAAAAACTTGTGGCGCAAGAGCACCAACCTGCTCAGGTTTGAAACCAGCAAACGCAGTGGCCGGCATTGCCTTAAATTGTTCTGGATTCATCGCCGAGAAAGTCTCAGGAGAAAGTTTTGCGGCATCAGCCGGTTTGAAATTGTTGAACGCGTTAGCAGGAACTTTATCAATATTCCAACCAGTTAAAGCCCCAGCAAGCGCACCAGCGTTACCAATGTTGGTGGGCGCAAGATTTGCTGCAGCATTTAGTGCCTGCGCCGGTAAAGCATTACGTTGCTCAGGGCTCATCGATGCAAGCACAGCAGGAGTCAAAGATTTAAACTGACTTGGAGTAATCACCGACAACGCACCGTTTGGCATCGCATCCATTTGAGTCGGAGTAAACGCACCCATTGCTGCAGCCGGAATTGCCCTGAACTGATTCTGTTGCATACCAGAAATAGCCGAAGCACCTAAAGCAGCAAACTGATCAGGCTTAAACCCGATCATCGCCGACGGAGGCAACGCAGCAAATTGATTTTGTTGCAACCCAGTTATCGCATTCGCCGGCAAAACTTTAAACTGACCTAAATTCATGCCGGTCATCGCAGTTGGCGGCAACGCAGCCATCTGACTCGAATTGAAACCAGTCATCGCCGACGGCGGCAAAACACTGAACTGATTTGGCTTCATGCCAGCCATCGCGGCCGCAGGCAACGCAGCCATCTGATCAGGTTTAAAACCAGTCATCGCACTCGGTGGCAAAGCAGCAAACTGATCAGGTTTGAAACTAGTCATCGCCGACGGCGGCAACACGTTGAATTGATACAAACTAAAACCACCCATCGCTGCTGGCGGTAGCGCAGACATTTGACTTGAATTAAAACCAGTCATTGCATTTGGTGGCAAAGCTGACATCTGGCTCGAGTTAAAACCACCCATCGCGCTCGGCGGCAACGCAGACATTTGATCAGGTCTAAATGATCCCATTGCACTTGGCGGCAGTGCAGCCATCTGACTCGAATTAAAACCACCCATCGCACTAGGTGGCAACGCAGACATTTGACTCGAATTAAAACCACCCATCGCCGATGGCGGCAACGCAGCCATTTGGCTCGAATTAAAACCACCCATCGCACTCGGCGGCAACGCAGCCATCTGACTTGAATTAAAACCACCCATCGCACTCGGTGGCAACGCAGCCATCTGACCCGAACTAAAACCAGCCATCGCCGAAGGCGCAATCTGGCCCGCCTGAGTTGGGTTGAAACTTCTAAATGTGTTCGGATCAACACCCGCCATGTTTCCAGCGGTCAAAGAGTTTCCGAGCGGCACACCGCCAGCCCCAAATGTTGGTGGAGGCCCGATGATCTGTTGAGTACATGGTGGTGCGGGTGGCGGACCGCAAGACACGGGTGCCGCACCAGTTGTCGGCGCTGGCGCACCACCGCCGCCACTTGGCGCTGCACCACCGGCAACGGGCGCGGCGGCGGTGAACTGATATTGCCCAGCAGTCACAGCGCTGGCTGTTGCAAGACCGGCGCCGTCAACAAACGCGCCGATATCGATCAACAAGAAATATGTCGTTGTCGCAGTGAGATTGGCCGCAGGATTAATAACAACTCGCATTCCTGCACTGGCTGATGTGACGCTCGCAGACGGCAGCGTGAATGTCTCTATTGGTGTCGCGCAGCCAGCGTCGCCCGTGCAAAGTCGAATTGTTTTCTCGGCGACTGTAGAAACTGCTTCGCTAAATGCCAACTCAATGTTGCGATCAAGCGTGAAGTTCGGCATGTTATGTGGCGGATCAGATCGATTCGCGTCAAAAACTGGCGCGACCGTGTCAGGGCTTGCCTCAAAGAACCATGCGGACGTACTTGACAGTGCAGCCGTCGTGTTGCCCGCCAAGTCGGCGAACGCGCCAACCTCATACGTCACGTAATACTGCGTCGCCGGTGCAGTCACTAAGTCGACAGTTGAGGCTTTGCTTGCGCGAGCAATCGTCACCATCGCTCCTGAGTTATTAGGAAATTGCGAAACCGCGACATTGGTGTTTGTGCCGAGCGTGATTGTTTCCCAGATTGTGCGGGTGACCGTGCCATCTGCAGCCGCGGAAGTGACATTGCCGTTGGTCTTGGCAAACGTAAATGTTGTCGTAGTCGGAGCCGCCACCACGAGATGCGTGCCGTTAAACACTGCCGCATTTGCACCGGTCATTGCGGCAATCGTCACCGTGTTGCCAGCCAAGAGTCCGTGCGCCGACGCCGTTGTAATCGTCGCCACATCGGTCGTCAATGCCGCATTAGTAATCGTCTTGGCAACATGAGGCGTCACCGTGTTGATGAACATTCGCTTGCCTGTCACTGCCGCCATATTTTCACCAAACATGACACTCAATGCTTGTGTAGCTTGCGTACCAACTGCACCCGGAAATGGCATAAAGCCTGATGGTGTTGGTGCCGTGTTGTCGATCATGATGCTCTTGTTCGCGTTCAGCGAACCGGTTGCCATAGATGCCGGCACCGGCGTAGCCGCGGTGACCCCAGAGATGGTCACGCCAGTCGGCAGATTGATGCCAGTCACGTTAAGTTTCTGACCCGCTTGCACAAGCGTCGAATGACCAGCACCGATCGTGTAGGTGAATGTGAGGGTGTTGGTACCAGTGCCGCTGGCATAAATTGCGTTAGCACCTGCACCAGCATTGAGCAATAATTCTGGATTTCCCCCCGCGACCGTGACGTTTTGATTGAATCTCACCTGAATTGACGGCGCAGTGCCGCCACCATTGCGATACGAACCATTAGTTGTCGACGAAGTGATATTGGTGATCGTGGCAGGCCCTGCGGCAGTCGCGAAGTTCCATGTTGTGGCATCAGCAATTTGTGCGACACCGTTACCGTTTGTATCGCGAATGGCCGACATAAATCCAGTACCACCTGTGCGATCATTTCCTACTCGCACGTGCACTGGGGTGCCGCCTGGCAACACAGCATTCGGATTTACAGTCATCGTAAACGGCGCAGAATTCGAGAACGCAACCCGCGTGGTGTCATGAGTTGGAATTGCCTCAATCACACGGCGCGCCGTTTGATTGGCCACACCAGCGCTACCAATATTTCCTGAGTCACTGACTACGTTTGGGCTCATACTTACGTTTGTGGTTGAACTTGTTGCTGCACGCCGAAAGTCATAACTAAAATTATTTGCGTCGGGCACCGCAGTGATCAAAAACACGCCGTTGTAATCAGGGGAAGCACTATCCATCACGACTACTTCGCCAACCGCAAACCCGTGAGCCGTACAAGTCAGCGTCATGATAAAATTGGTGGCTACTTTGTTAGAGCAAGTTTTCGCAGTTGCGTCAGTATCTGCGCCAATCGTGACATAGCGCAGTGGTGCAATACTGCCTGTCGAAGCTACGGGGTCAGAGTTAGTGCAAGCAGTTGTGTAAGTAATTGCCTGCCCGTTTACTTGAATAACTTTAAAATAAGTCAA
>CAMATY010000047.1 GCA_945861325.1 Ferrithrix thermotolerans DSM 19514 | reverse complement strand
TGGAAAAAATCTTTCAGCATTAGGGAGATTTCTAAAGTTCAAGCAGCTGTAAAGACTGAGTGCAGCAATCGCTGCGACAAGAAACATCGTAAATAAACTAGAGAGATGAACTTTAAATTTTCTCAGTAAAAGAAATAAGATTCCTAGTGTGATATAAAACTGCTCCTCAACCGAAAGAGACCAAGTATGAGTCAATGGGTTGGGATACAGCGGATTGAAATAGTCAATTTTTCGTGCAAGGAGAACATAGTTTGCGAAAAATAGTGAAGATCCGAAACCCGTACGGGCAGATTCTTGTTGCACGTGAATGAAAGATTGTGTGAGAAACGAAACAACGAAAACGCAAATGATTACAACAAGAAAAGCAGGGTAGAGCCTCTGTGCGCGTCGTTTAAAAAACTTCAACAATGAGAATCTTTGACCTTCAGACTCTTGTCTTAGAATTGATGACATAATCACGAAGCCTGATACGACAAAAAATACATCTACTCCGCGGTATCCGGCGGGAACAGAAAGAAACGCAAAGTCAATGTGGTTGAGAACTACAAAGAGAATGGCAATTGCGCGAAGCAACTGAATGTCTTGGCGAAAACGAGTCGTCTCAGAATTATGCGTACTACTAAGTTGATTCATCTAAGCGGTTAAGGGGCTGTGTGTGGCCAGGGTTGGGTTCGCTCGACAGCGAGAGCGAGCTCTAGAAGTAGCGGCTCTTCGAAATGCCTAGCCATGATTTGCATGCCAACTGGCAGACCATCAACTAAACCAACTGGCACCGAGATGCCAGGGTTGCCATAAATATTTGCAGGAAAAGTCAGCACACCGTTGTTGCGCGCGCCCGCAACGAGCCCGCCAAAAGTATCTGGCAGTGGTCCTTCGGCATTAAATGCAACATCTGGGTTAGTCGCCGTAATTATTAAATCAACTTCACTAAAAATTTGTGCCATTCGATTATTTAGTTCAATCCGTCGCTTTTCAAATTTTCCACGTGCTTCTGCGCCGTAAAGATTTTCGGTCATTTTCTGGCCATACCGAATCTCGGGCGTCAATTGATCAGCGCAGGCTGGCCAATGATCTTTCAGAGCAGTTCTTATCGCAACCGAACCAGTTATAGACCACGCAGCACCAAGTCGCGGCAACGAAACATCAACTGACTCGCGTCGTTGCAAACCAGCAGACGCAATTAAATTCTCAGCGGCACGCTCGATCACTTCCCACATTGCAGGCGAAACAACTCCACCACCAAAATTTGGCACAACAGCAACACGCAAACCTTTTGTCGCAACGCTTCCGAGTCCGGTTTCCCATCCAGAAACTTTTGGCAAACTCAACGGGTCGTGCGCTTCGTGTCCATTTGCAACATCAAACCATCGCGCCGTGTCACGCACACTTCGTGACAAGCAGCCCGTAACTGTTGTTAAGTTTCCATTTGAAGCGCCAGGTCCGCGCGGAATGCGACCAAAAGTTGCTTTTAATCCAAGGAGGCCAGTGAACCCAGCAGGAATCCGAATTGATCCACCACCGTCGCCACCAGTTGCAATGCTTACTAGACCTCCAGCAACGGCAGATGCAGTGCCACCAGAAGATCCACCTGGCGTAAGACCGTGTTTCCATGGGTTATGTGTAGCACCATGCAAAATTGTCCGCGTTAAATTCACACCACCGAATTCGCTGGCATTCGTCTGACCAACTTTCACTGCGCCACCGACACGACAAATTCGATTCACTTGTGTAGTGGTGGTTTTCGCAACACGGTCTTTAAATACCATACATGCCTCAGTGTCTGGCCAACCTGCAACATTGTCAAGTTCTTTTACGCCAAATGGCACGCCACCGAATGGCAAAGAAATATCTGAATTTTTTGCATCACACTCGGCGGCGTCTTGATCCAAAAAACAAAAAGCGTTTAGTTTGCTTTGCGAAATCGCCGCGAAAGTTGCACGCAACTCTTCAAGTGGCGAGCGTTCACCATTTCGAAATGCCTCAACAAGTGAGACTGCGTCGCCTAGCCATGGTGTATCAGTCACGCATCAAAACTAGTCTGTGAAGCGCTCTGAGTTATTAGAGTGAAACGGTGGATAGTCGCAGTTTTCTTGGATTAAATCGGGTCGGCGAAACTTCAAGGTTCGAGATGCCGGTTGACATTCGCATCTCAACGGGTGGCTCGTTTTTGTTTGGTGGTGCGGGGCTTGGTGCTTGCGTCAGTGCACTCGAAACAGTTTCGCAACGCAATTTGGTTTGGGCAACGGCGCAGTATTTATCTTTTGCTAAAACAAATGAACTTGTAACTATTGAAGTCACTCTTGTCGTTAACGGTCCGCAGATTACGCAAGGTCGTGCAGTTGCGCGGGTGGGTGACCGCGAAATTCTTACAGTCAATGCAGCACTCGGTGATCGCAAATTTGAAGCATCTGGTCAATTTGCAAAAATGCCGGTTGTCCCAGAACCAGATCAAGTTCCGCCGCGTCAGCACATTCACGATTCGCCAGGAACAATTCATGATTCACTTCAGCAACGCGTCGTCAAGGGTCGTATCATGTCGCAACTTGATGGCTCACTTAGCGATGGCAATGTTGTGATGTGGGCGCACATTCCGGCATTGATTGAAGATGTCGACGCAACTGCGCTTGGTATTCTCGGCGACTTCGTGCCAATGGCAATCGGTCAAGCACTCGGTCTTGCCGCGGGTGGCAACAGCCTCGACAACACAATCCGCATTGTCAAACTTGTACCAACCAAATGGGTGTTACTCGACATATATATAGACGCAATTGAAAGAGGATTCGGACACGGCCGAGTCAATATGTTCGCACAAGACGGCACACTCATGGCAACCGCCAGTCAGAGTTGTAAAGCGCGAAAGTGGAATAATAAGTAGATGCAACAACGACCCGGAATGACAGTGCCGTTGCCAGGGCACTTACACGAGCAACGCGACAACTACAAGAAACTTGCTGATCTGGGGTACACCGATATTTGGTCCGCAGAAGCAGATGGTGCTGATGCATTCACGCCGCTTGCAATGGCTGCAGCATGGGAGCCGCGCTTGCGACTTGGCACTGCAATCGTTCCGGCTTACACCCGTTCTCCGGCATTGATGGCACAAAGTGTTGCGACAATGGCTGATGCCGCGCCAGGAAGATTTGCGATCGGTATCGGTTCGTCGAGCAATGTGATCGTTGAACGCTGGAATGCAATTCCGTTTGTTGAGCCTTATAAAAAAGTTCGTGACATCGTACGGTTTTTGCAAGACGCGTTGACGGGCGAAAAAATCACAAAGCAATACGACACATTTAATATTGACGGCTTTCGTCTTGGGATTCGACCAGAGACTAAGCCTAAAATCTTGGTCGCCGCATTGCGTGAAGGAATGTTAAAACTTGCGGGTCGCGAAGCCGATGGGGCGATCATCAACTGGCTATCGGCAGATGATGTGACCAAGGTTGTTGGTGTGGTCAACGATGCAGCAAAAAAATCACAGAACCCTAGTGAGCGAGAAATTGTTGCGCGAATTTTTGTTTGCCCAAGCGAGAACACGGATCTTGTTCGCGAGTCAGCAAAGCGGCTGATCGCCGCCTATCTAACAGTTCCCGTATACGCCGAGTTTCATCGTTGGTTGGGTCGCGCAGAAATGCTTCAGCCAATGTGGGATCTCTGGAAAGCAGGTGACCGCAAAGGTGCAGTTGCGGCAATACCAAATAAAGTTGTTGATCAGTTATTTGTTCATGGCAGTGCCGCCAAATGTCGCGAAACGATCAAACGATACTTTGACAATGGTGTCACGACTTCGTCACTCGCAATCGTGGCCTTTGATCCAGAAGTAAAATTCTGGGACTGCGCCGAAGCGCTTGCGCCAAGTGCAAATTAATTCATGTCTGTAATCGAAACTGATTCCGAGATTTCCGCACGGCTTGAACTTGAGCAAACACAACGAAGCGAAGGATGGAAACTTCTTCGTGGTTTGCTGCGCGATCAACGCAGAAATTTAGTCGTCGGTGGAATCATTGGAATCACTTGGGCAAGTTTTAAAGTAGCGATTCCGCAGATCACAAAGTTTGCAATTAATGACGGCATCGAAAAGAATGGCCCGCTCCTTCGTTGGGCAGTGATCATCGCTTGTCTCGGTGTATTAACTGGAATTCTCTCAGGACTGCGACGATATGTTGCGTTTCGCGAAAGCCGCTGGGCCGAAACACTTTTACGAGAACGTCTTTTCGGCCATGTTCTGGGTTTAAATATCGGCTACCACGACAAAGCACAAACTGGTCAGTTGATGAGTCGCGCGTCGAGTGACTTGATGCAGATTCAAGCGTTCATTGTGATGATTCCGATCACCCTGTCAAATGTGATTCAAATTTTTGCAGTTGCCACAATTTTATTTATTACAGACCCAGTCTTGGCAATCGTCGCAATGTTGCCGTTGCCTTTCGTAAATATTTCAGCACGACGATTCAGCAATCGAATTCACCCGATTTCAGTTGCTGTGCAAGCAGAACAAGCCCAACTTGCCAATGTCGTTGAAGAATCAGTTTCGGGTGTTCGAGTAGTAAAAGGTTTCGGTGCAGAGCAGGTGCAATTCAAGAAGCTCGAAAAAGAAGCCAATGATATTTTCGGTGAAGCAATGAAGGCCGCCAAAATTCGCAGCAATTTTTTGCCAGCCATTGATGTGCTGCCCGCACTCGGCGCCGTTGGTGTGCTCGGGGTCGGCGGACACCGAGTTCTTTCTGGTCAACTCTCAATCGGAGATCTTGTCGCATTCAATGTTTATTTAACTTTGTTGGTTTGGCCCTTGCGCAATATCGGCATGATTGTTGCGCTCGGCCAACGGGCCGCGGCAGCACTCGTGCGAATCCATGAAGTTCTCTCAACAATTTCCGACATTAAAGACCCAGAAGTCCATCAAACATTTGCGACTGCAACTTCATCTACGACTCAACTTGGTGCCGTGAAGTTTGATCATGTGCAGTTTGGCTATGACCCAACGCAACCCGTTCTGAAGAATTTCAATTTAGAGATTTTGGCGGGCGAGTCAATCGCAATTGTCGGTTCAACTGGTTCAGGAAAGTCAACAGTTGCCAGGCTGTTACTGCGTTTCTATGACACGAACAATGGTCATGTGTTTATTGATGGTGTTGATATTCGCAAGATCAAACTTCGTGAGTTGCGCCAGCAAATTGGTGTCGTATTTGAAGACACTGTGCTATTTAACGACTCTGTCAAGACCAATATCGCGTTTGCCAAGCCAAATGCCGCACAAGCCGATCTCGAGCGGGCAGCAAAACTCGCAGGTGCACATGACTTTATTCTGCAACTTCCAAATGGGTACGACACGATCATTGGTGAGCGCGGTTTTTCGCTTTCGGGCGGTCAACGCCAACGCATCGCAATCGCTCGCGCGATTATTTCTGACCCTCGAGTACTAATTCTCGACGATGCAACAAGTGCAGTTGACCCAAGCAAAGAAGGTGAAATCCGTGATGCGATGCGTACAGTTATGTCTGGACGAACGACAATCGTCATCGCACATCGACCAGGCACGATTGCTTTGGCGCAACGCGTTGTTTTCATTGATGATTCAACAGTTGCAGCAATCGGCAAACATGAAGAACTAGTTTCGACGAACGTTAGATATCGCGAAGTACTCGCAAACATGGATCAGTCAAAGTCTGCTGACCGCAATACTTTGGTTTCAAATCAGGCGGTGAAATAAAATGTGGCACGCCAGTGGGGTCAGCGACGAAGACAGACTCACTCGGGCGCAAGCTCGCACAATCGTCGGTCGTGTGTTCAAAATGGCGGCTCCGTTTAGAAAGACAATTTATTTGGCGTTTGGCTGTGTGATCGTTACAACTTCGACGACACTCTCGGCCCCAGTAATTGTGCGCCACGGCATTGATGCTGGTATTCGGGCCAAAAATACTGATGCACTCAATACGTCAGTAGTTCTTTACCTGATCGTAGTTTCTTTGACTTATACATTTGGAAGACTGCTGTTTCTTCTCGTCAACAGAACGGGTGAGTCGTTCTTGCGCGTCTTGCGCCTCGCGGTTTTCAAGCAGATGCAGCGTCAGTCAATGGCTTTCTACGACCGCAACAAGGCTGGCGTTTTGGTGGCGCGCATGACCGCAGACATTGAATCAATGTCCGAACTCGTACAGTTTGGATTGCTGCAGTTCTTGTCAGCAGCATTGATGCTGATATTTGCAGTTCTTGTTTTGTTGGTACTCAGTTGGCAGTTGACAATCGTTGCATTTCTTGTCATGCCAATTTTGGTTTTGGCATCAATCAAGTTTCAACGCGATTCAAATAAGGCATATCTGGTTGTTCGTGAGCGTGTAGGGGCGAATCTCTCAGCACTACAAGAGGGAATTACAACTGTCCGCGTCATTCAGGCTTATGCCCAAGAAGACGAAGTCAATCGCAAATTTCAAATCTCAAATCGTTCGCTGTTCGCTGCTCATGAAAAAAGCGTTCGTGTTTCAACTTGGTACTTTGCACTCATTGAATTTTCGGGTGTCTTTGCTAGTGCGTTGATGATTGGAATTGGTGGCTGGTTTGTCCATCGTGGCACAGTCACGCTCGGCACGGTCGTCGCATTCGTGTTGTTGCTTTCAAGTTTGTTTGATCCTGTTCAACAACTTTCGCAGTTATACAACACTGTGCAATCGGCTGGTGCAGCGCTGAATAAACTTTTCTCAATTTTGGACGCCAAGCCCGAAGTTGATGAACATCATTCGGCAATTGATCTGCCGACAACCGGCGAACTTAAAGTTTCGAATCTTTGTTTCACCTATGCCGGTGCAAACAATCCAGCCCTTAATCGGGTGTCAATCAGTGTCGGCATTGGCGAGAAACTTGCCCTCGTTGGGCCAACAGGTGCAGGCAAGTCAACGCTGGCAAAATTAATGGCCCGTCTTTACGATCCACAAACTGGCACGGTCGAATTTGGCGGAGTGAATTTGAAGATGGCAACGATGTACTCGCTGCGCAGCCGCATCGTCGTTGTGCCACAAGAAGGTTTTTTATTTAACGGATCAATTCGCGATAACTTGCGCATTGCCCGTGCCGATGCAACCGACGCTGAAATTGAATCAGCGATTGCCGCAATTGGCGCCACCGAACATTTTGCGCAATTCTCAGATGGCCTTGACACACAAGTTCGTGAACGCGGAAGTCGATTATCAGCAGGCGAGCGACAACTTGTAGCACTTGCTCGGGCTGCGCTTGTTGATCCAGCAGTTTTGATTCTTGACGAAGCAACATCAAATCTTGATCCAGGAACGGAAGCCGAAGTTGAACACGCACTCGAGCGCTTGATGACTGGCCGCACAGTTATTGTCGTGGCTCACCGCCTTTCAACAGTTCAACGGGCAGACAAAATCGCTGTTATTGCAGATGCTCAAATTGCCGAACTTGGCACCCACAGCGAATTACTCGCCCTCGATGGACATTATGCGCAACTCGCTAACGCCTGGGCACAATCTCACTCGATTAAGTAGCATCGGCTTATGTCGGCTGATGATCTCAGCAAAGCACGAAGTGACTTTGCTGATCGAAATCCGCAGAGTCGTAAATATTTTGATGAAGCGCGAAAGTATTTACCTGGTGGGCACACTCGAACTGTTTTAACGCACGCGCCGTTTCCGCTCGTGTTTGTTTCGGGTGAAGCTTCAACTCTAAAAGATTCTGATGGTCATACATATATAGACATGCTCGGCGATTACACCGCCGGCTTGTTAGGTCACAGCGAGCATCGAGTGATTGACGCTGTCACCGCAGTATTGAAAACCAATGTCAGTGTTGGTGGCATCCACCCTGCCGAAGCGCGTCTGGCAAAACTGATGTGCGAGCGGTTTGCGCTTGACCGTGTGCGATTCACGAACTCAGGCACCGAAGCAAATCTGATGGCGATTACGACCGCGATGCAAGCAACAGGTCGTAAAAAGATCATGGTGTTTCACGGGGGATATCACGGCGGCATTCTTTATTTCGCAAGTGGTGCTGCCCCATGGAACGCGCCGTATGAGTTTGTTGTTGCGCCTTATAACCAGGCTGGAGAGACCATAAAACTGATAAACGAAAATGCTGAGTCGCTGGCAGCATTAATTATCGAGCCAATGCTCGGTTCTGGTGGTTGTGTGCCAACATCTGCCGAGTTTGCACAGCAAGTTTTTGCTGCTGCCAAAAAAGTTGGGGCAGTCGTTATTGCTGATGAAGTAATGACATCGCGCCACGGCCCTCGTGGAATGTTCGATTTGCTCGGCGTAAAAGCGGACATAACAACTTTTGGTAAATATATCGGCGGCGGTTTTTCGTTCGGTGCGTTCGGCGGGCGAGCAGATTTGTTGGATCAATTTGATACGAGCCCAGAGGCCAATCGCGAGCGAACAATTTCACACGCTGGAACCTTCAACAACAACATCTCGTCGATGTCTGCCGGTTGCGTTGTGCTGGGCGAAGTTTTCACAGCAGATGTCGCAGTTGCCCACACCGCACGAGGCGAAGAGTTTCGTAAATCAGTTTCAACAGTTTTGGCACGACACAAGTTGCCTGTTTCTGTGAGCGGTTTTGGTTCAATGATGTCATTGCATGCACTCGCGCACGCGCCAAAAACACCACTAGACGTAGCAAAGCGAGATGACAAATTGCAAGAACTAGTTTTTTTCGGGTTACTCGAACGCGGTGTTTACACAGCCGCGCGCGGAATGATCAATCTGAGTTTGTCGCTCACTGACGACCAACTCGCCAAGGTGCTTGACGCACTCGACGACACAGTAAAAACACTCGCTAACTATCGGGGTTAGATATCGGCCAAGATAGTTTCGAGTTTGAGTTTTGGTTCATCGACTTCAAGGCGTTGCAAGCGGTAGCGGTTTTCAAATAATGCAACGAGCGCACCGTCGCCGCGTTTTAAAATTCGCACTCCGCCAATCTGACGCAGGCGATCTGCACTCGCGTCATCGGTTACTCGAATTGCTTGATATGACAGTGGGCTAATTTCTGTCGGCGAGTTGAACTCATGTTCAAGGCGATGTGAAAGAACTTCAAATTGCAAAGCGCCCACGGCGGCCAAAATGGGTTGCGAGTCGCCAACATTGGGATCGCGCAAAACCTGCACAACACCCTCCTCATCAAGTTGCGCGAGCCCGCGGCGAAACTGTTTGACGCGTGAACTTTCAATCGGTCGCGCAGTCGCATAGACCTCGGGAGCAAATCTTGGCACCGCTGGGTACTCGACGTGTTTTGATGCATATAGCGTGTCGCCGATTTTTAATCCCGCTGCGTTAATCAAACCGATAATGTCACCAGGAAACGCATCTTGAATAATCGTGCGATCTGATCCAAACGCTGATGTTGCGTATTTTGTGCTGAGAACTTTTTCTGTGCGCGAACAAGTTACATCCATTCCGCGCTCAAAACGGCCCGTACAAACTCGAGCAAACGCCAGCAAGTCGCGATGGCGCGGGTTCATGTTGGCCTGAATCTTAAAAACGAATGCAGAGAATTCGTCATCAAGTGGTTGGGCTTCGCCTGCAAGATTCTGTCTTGCAACAGCCGGAGGAGCAAGATCGATCACAGCGTCTAGCAACATTCGAACGCCAAAATTTGTCAATGCAGAGCCAACAAACACTGGCGTTGTCACGCCTGCCAAAAAACTTTCAACATCAACGTTGGCGCCGATCGCATCTAGCAGCGAGCAACCATCTAATGCGGCTGTCCACGCAGCACCTTCTTCAACAGCGGCGCGATCAGTTGGCACGATTTCTTCTGGGGCTGCTGAACCACCGCGTGCCGTGCGAGTGAAACGAATGAACTCTTTTGTTCGTCGGTCAATCACACCACGAAAATCACCAGGTATGCCGACTGGCCAAGTTGCCGGCGTCGGTCGCAATCCAATTTGCTGTTCAACTTCGTCAAGCAACTCAAGTGGATCGCGACCAGGACGATCGTATTTGTTAAAGAAAGTCAGAACAGGCAAATTGCGCGAGCGACAAACTTGAAACAGTTTTAAAGTTTGCGATTCAATACCTTTAGCGATGTCAAGCACCATCACGACTGCGTCAACTGCAGCCAAAACACGATATGTATCTTCGGAGAAATCTTTGTGGCCAGGGGTGTCAAGCAAATTAAATACATGGTCGCGATACGGAAACTGCAATACGGTCGACGAAATCGAAATGCCGCGTTCGCGTTCAAGGGCCATCCAGTCAGAAGTTGATGCTCGACCACCAGCGCGAGCCTTTACTGCTCCCGCTTCTTGCACCGCACCGGCGTAGAGCAAAAACTTCTCGGTTAGGGTCGTCTTGCCTGCGTC
>CAMATY010000046.1 GCA_945861325.1 Ferrithrix thermotolerans DSM 19514 | reverse complement strand
GGCTTATTTTTGATTGTATTACCGGGCTCATTTACAGGTTTGATCGGATTCGTACTCACCGTTATCGCCCTGCCGACACTGCCATTGTTTGGTGTTCCGGCTGCTGGTGGAGTCATTCGCTATGCCTTGAGTTTTATTTCGAGTGCATTGTTGTGGTGGGTCGTGGGTCATTATGCCGCTCGTCGCGCTGTTCAACTAACTATTTCCAGTTGGCCAGAGTGGATTAAAGAATTTCGTCCACTAGCAATTGGTGTAGTTCTGGGTTCACTCATTTCACTCGCACTGGCGGCTGTAGTCCTCGGAGTTATCTAGAAAACTATTTCACGCGCGCTTGCGGCAAAATTTTACTTAGTTTTGCGGGGCCAATACCACGGACATTGAGTAGATCTTCAACGCTGAGAAATGCGCCACTCTTTTCGCGATAGGCAATAATCGCTTTCGATGTCGACGGTCCAACCCCGGGAAGTTGCTCAAGTTCAATCGCAGTTGCAGTGTTGATATTTACTAGCAGTGGTGCTATTTGTGTTGCGCCTCCAGAAACTATGTTGCCAGCAGAACTTGGCAAGCCTGGCGTTCTCGGTTGCACAATTACATGTGGCTTATCATTTCGTTTCGGAATATAAATTTGTTCGCCTTCATTCAATATCGTTGCAAGATTTACCGAATCCAAATCTGCTTGTGTTGTCGCCCCACCTGCCGCGATAACACCATCGTTCACTCGCGACCCTGCATCAAGTTTGTATACGCCTGGGACAAGAACAGCACCTGCAACATGTACCGTGATCAATGTAAGTTCAATTGTCGTTTGCGGTGTGATGTCTAGAGTGCTCAAAACTGTGGTCGTACTCGCAAATGCCATCGCATACTCTGGCGGCGGCGGTGGAACTCGCAACAACCACCACCCCGCGAATGCAACAATTATCAAACTAACCACAGAGCCAATCAGCCTCGACACACCGAACCATTTAACAAGCGACTTGAATCGGTCAAAATTCGAAAAAATTAATTTCACTGCCCCATGTGGGCACTAACCCCAAATCGGGGCACTAACAATTTGAGATATTTGAGTTATTTAAAAAAGTTGTGCGGTCAACTTTTTGCGATAATCACTTGTGCGCGGGTCGTTTGGTCCCATTTTCAGCAAGATATCAAGATATTGCTGCTTGGCTTGGTCGTCTGTCTTCACGCTCAATAAAAGAGCGGTTAATTGCTTGTCATAATCATCATCAGGAATAAAAGCCGACCTTGCTGCAGCAATAGCAACACGCACTCGATCTGTCTCGGGGATCGTCTTTAAAACTTCAAGTGCCGCCATGCAATCATTGCGGGCAATGAGCATCTCTGCAAGCGCTATAACTACAGCCTCATTAGTCGGCTCAGCTTCAAGTGCTTTACGCAAACTGGCTTCATCGCCTTTGGCAAGAAGTTCTTTCGCATCTACGACCACAACTTCTGGCAGAAGTTTATTTACGAACTCACTCACAACATGTTCTGGTTGAGCACCAACAAAACCATCCAGAATCTTTCCGTCTTTCATTGCATAGACGGCAGGAATCGACTGAGCTTGAAAAGCCTGGGCGATTTGCGGGCACTTATCGACATCGACTTTCGCCAAAATAACTTGACCTTTGGTTGCATCAACTAATTTTTCAAGAATCGGGCCAAGTGTCTTGCACGGTCCACACCATGGAGCCCACAAATCAACAATCACCGGAAAAATCATTGACTTATCAATAACTTCTTTTTGAAAAGTCAGATCTGTTACATCAATTGCCATGCTTCAAACGATACTGCCCATGTATTGTTTAGGCACTTTTGATACAGCACATGAGCATTGTTTAGTCGCAAGTGGCACGCCACCGCAGATTTTAGATAGATTTCTTGTAATGAGTGACACAGTCAGCGCTGGTATTGACTCACCAAAAGTTACGAAATGGCTTGAAGCCAATGTCGAAGGTGCTCTAGGTCCATTTAGTTTTGAATTTATTGCTGGTGGCCATTCGAATTTGACTTTTTCAGTTCGCGACACAAATCAAAATCATTATGTTCTTCGCCGTCCGCCACTTAGCCACGGGCTTGCAAGCGCCCATGACATGGGGCGCGAACACCGAATGATCGCGGCGCTGCAGAACTCAGGTGTTCCTGTTCCGCGTGCCCGTGGATTATGCACAGACATAGAAATTAACGGTGCTCCATTTTATGTGATGAATTTTGTAGATGGTCACATTGTCCGCGACATTCCGATCGCCGAAAGAGTCCTGACCGAACAAACACGCACCCGCGCTAGCGAATCACTCGTTGAAACTTTGGCCAAGATTCACGCCGTTGACTTGAATGCAGTCGGACTACAAGATTTCAGTCGACATGAGGGCTATATCGCCCGTCAACTGAAGCGTTGGTACGGACAATGGAATGCACAAAAGACACGTGAACTTTCGTCGATTGATCGAGTACACGATGAACTTTCAAAACGAATTCCAGAACAAGGCCCAGCAACGATTGTGCACGGTGACTATCGACTTGATAATTGCATCGTAAGTTCTCAAGGAGAAATTCAAGCAGTTCTTGATTGGGAGATTTGCACCCTTGGTGACCCACTCGCAGATCTAGGTCTGCTTACTGTTTATTGGACGGGACCAAACGACGAAGCGTCTCCGTGGATGTCGCAATACACAACTGTCAAAGGATTTTTGAATCGCAGTGATTTAATCACACGATACGCAAAAATTACTGGTCGCGATGTTTCAAATATTGAATTCTACCGAGCCTTCGCCTATTGGAAACTTGCTTGCATCGTAGAGGGCGTTTACGCACGATATTTAGGCGGTGCACTTGGAGAAAAGCAGTCGGCCGATCTTGAGCCATTTAAGTTGCAGACTGAAGCCGCAGCCAACAGTGCGCAAGAAGCGTTATCCCGTCTAAACTGAGGTCACAAAATGGATAAGCCGTACACAATTATTGGTGACATGCCAGAGATCAATGAGCCATTGCTAGTCGTAATGATGACGGGCTGGATTGACACGAGTTCGGCTGCCGCAAACGCGATGGAATCAGTTTTGAAAGAGACAAATGCCAAACCAATAATCTCTTTTGATAACGATACTTTTGTTGACTATCGAGCACGACGCCCAATTATGGAGTTGCGCGATGGGGTAAATACGAAACTTATTTGGTCGACGCCAGAAATGGCACTCGGCCAAGACATCAATGGCAAAGATGTGCTACTTCTTACTGGCCCTGAGCCTGATACTCGTTGGCACCTATTTGCACAAACTATTGCCGACATCAGCGTTGAATTCGGTGTTCGTCGCATGATCGGCATTGGTGCGTACCCATTTGCCACTCCGCATACGCGAGCCGTATATATTTCGTGCACATCACCTGATAAAGATCTCGTGGCAAATCTTCCTTATATAAAAAGTTCTGTCGATGTACCGGCTGGCATGGCAGCGGCTATTGAACACGCCCTTTTTGAGCGAAGAATTCAAGCGCTCGGGTTATGGGCGCGTGTTCCACATTATGTTGCATCAATGCCTTACCCTGCTGCATCGGCGGCTCTGCTTTCTGCATTGTGCGACTCTGGAGGAATATCAATCGACGTTTCAGCAATGCGCGAACAAGCCACTACTCAACGCGAACGGCTTGATCAATTAATCGCCGGCAACAACGATCATGCACAAATGCTGACACAACTTGAACAAAGTTTTGATGAGCAAATCGCGAACGGAACGACAGAGATTAATTTTGGTGGACCGATTCCAAGTGGTGAAGAGATCGCCGCTGAATTCGAAAAATATTTACGCGAGCACTAAAAACTAGCTAGCGCGAGCGAGGCCGTGCAACCAAGATTGCACATTTATGCCTAGAGCATCTATGTCGTAGCCGCCCTCTTGCAGCACAACAGTTGGCAAACCAAGTGCACCAACTAGCGCACCGCAACGGTCGTACCCGGGCGTCGTCAGAGACAAATCACTTATCGGGTCAGTGATAAAAGTATCAAGTCCAAGAGAAACGATTAGCAACGACGGGCCAAACTTTTTGATGCTCTCGCATGCCCGCTCAAGTGACTTTAGATAACTGTCATCATCGGTGCGCGCAGCGAGTGGCAAATTAAGCGTAGAACCAAGTCCTTTACTTGAACCTGTCTCTTCGGCGTAGCCAGTGAAATACGGATAAGCGCGCACTGGGTCACCATGCAACGAAACAAACTGCACATCATCGCGTTCATAAAAAATTTGCTGCGTGCCATTGCCGTGGTGATAATCAACATCCAACACAGTCACTTTGGTGCCAGTTGTGCTGGCAACATGGTGCGCCGCAATCGCCGCGTTATTGAAAAAACAATATCCGCCATATAAATCTGTAGTCGCATGATGACCTGGCGGGCGACACAATCCATAACTATTTTTCTCGCCATCCAAAACAATTTTGGTTGCACTCAAAGCAACATCAACCGCGCCTCGCGCTGCCTCGTAGGTGCCGACAGTTAGCGGTGTTGTCGTTTCAAAACACCACCAACCCAATTTGCCGTTGATTGACTCTGGCTCAGTACGAGAACCCATGTGTTCGCGCAGGTTTGATTTGAAAAACATGTCGGGCACAACCTCGCGAACTTCTTTTACGTCGCGTTGATAATCAGCCCACGCTGTCGACAAAAACTTCAATAAACCTGGATTATGAATCTTGGTTATCGGTTCAGTACCCCACGCAGTCGGCGATACAAAGTCGAAAGCCTTGTCGGCAGCCAAAGTCTCACGAATCTTTTCCGCACGACCAGTGTGTTCAAATGGCGAATGAGCCGACGATCGTTCAATTTCAACTTCTGGATTGTGCAACAAATGCGCCGGTGTATATACAACTTTCATTATTACCTCAATTCTAAATTTCTATGTTAAGTCCAAAGATATTCGTGAACGCTTAAATTCGGCCATCCCTGGTGTCGTAGCAACCGTTTCAATCGCATCCCAAAATTTGACGGCATCGTCTCCACGAGGAATCTTTGAAATCACTGGTCCAAAAAACGTGCACTCAGATTCAGTGCCTGGTTTAAAGGTGATAATTGGAGCGCCAAGGTCCTTTCCTGCCCGCGCAATTGCCAAGTCGGTCTCAAAACGAATTATTGGAGTATGCGTCTCATCATCGTAAGCATCAGCCCACCCTGTCGGCAGTGATTCGCTTTGCAATATTTCAGTCAATACTTGATGCGGGTTCGTATCGAAGCCCTTGCGCTGTTTCAAATTGTGAAATGAATTGCCAAAAGCAGTGTAAAACTTTTTGGTGCCGGCGTTTCCTTCGGCCGCACGAGCAGCACTTGCAACGCGCAAAGCCGCAAGACCAAAATTGTGAATGACTTTGTGATAATCGTCGTCTGGCGCATAACCGCGATCACCATTAACCATTGCCAATGAAATAAACTTCCACGACACTTCATAGTGTCGGATTTTGACAACCTCTGTGATCCAACGCGAAGTTGCCCAAGCCCACGGACAACCTGGATCAAAGAAAAACTCAAGATCTGCCACAACGACAGATTAGACGCTTCAGACGCGCTCAACCTCTTTAAGTTCGTAGGTCTCAATAACATCACCGGGTTTTAGATCTTGGAAGTCAGTCAAACTTATGCCACACTCAAAACCTTCACGGACTTCACGAACATCATCTTTGAAGCGACGCAATGTATTGATATTGCCTTTCCAGATGATTGTTCCGTCGCGCAAGAATCGAACTTTCGATCCACGAGTAATTACACCCGAAGTTACCGAGCATCCTGCAACTGATCCAACCTTTGGAGCCTTGAATATCTCACGAACTTCGGCTTCGCCAGTCACAACTTCAATAAATTCTGGGGCGAGCATTCCCTTCATCGCCTTTTCAACATCTTCAAGAAGTTTGTAGATAATTTCGTAAGTTCGAATCTCTACATTCTCTTTTTCGGCCAATTCGCGAATCTTGCGATCAGGACGAACATTGAAGCCAATCAAAGTTGCATTCGTTGCAGCCGCCAAAGAAATGTCGTTTTCGGTTATTGAGCCAACACCACGGTGAACGAACGCAGCACGCACATCGTCACGCTCAAGTTTGCGCAAACTCTCAGTTACTGCTTCAAGTGATCCATGCACATCGGCTTTGACGATCACGTTCAGTGTTGCGACTTCGCCAGCCTGAATCTGTGTGAAGATATCTTCAAGTTTCACTCCGCGCTGAACACGAGCATCGCCCCGTTGGTTCATCGTGCGATATCGCTGCTCACGTGCAGCAGCAACAGTTCGCGCAGTGCGCTCATCGGGTGCTGATCTAAATTCTTCACCCGCACCAGGAACCGCAGACAACCCGAGAACTTGCACCGGCGAAGAAGGACCTGCTTGTTTCACTTGCTCGCCACGATCGTTAATTAATGCACGAACCTTGCCCCAAGCAGCACCAGCCACAATTGGGTCGCCAACTTTGAGCATTCCCTTATCAACCAAAATTGTCACTACTGGCCCACGACCAATATCAAGTTGTGCTTCAAGTACCACACCCTTCGCACGACCTGTTGGGTTCGCAGTCAGTTCTTCAAGTTCGGCGACAACATTCAATTGCTCAAGCAACTCGTCAACACCAAGACCGCTCTGCGCTGACATCTCAACCACGATCGTGTCGCCACCCCACGCTTCTGGAGTTAGCTGTTGTTCTGCAAGCCCCGAGAGCACCCGCTGAACATCTGCATTATCTTTATCGATTTTGTTAAGCGCTACAACAATC
Organism: Ferrithrix thermotolerans DSM 19514; assembly: GCA_945861325.1. Classification (GTDB taxonomy): domain Bacteria; phylum Actinomycetota; class Acidimicrobiia; order Acidimicrobiales; family Ilumatobacteraceae; genus BACL27. The sequence goes on along the minus strand of CAMATY010000046.1, from coordinate 3,635 downwards.
GGCACTTCAGCAACTCGAGCGTGATTAATCGCTTCAATTGTTTGTGGCATCACACCGTCGTCTGCTGCAACAACCAACACAACGATATCGGTGACCCCTGCACCACGAGCGCGCATTTTTGTAAATGCAGCGTGACCAGGTGTGTCAATGAAAGTAATTAACTTGCCACTCTTTTCAATCTGATATGCACCGATGTGTTGAGTTATTCCACCAGCTTCGCCAGAGACAACATTGGCATTGCGAATCTTGTCAAGCAGAGTTGTTTTGCCGTGGTCAACATGCCCCATTATCGTGATAATCGGCGGACGAGTCTCTTGTGATTCAGGGTCATCGTCGTCTGAGTCATCAAACATTGCTTGCAATTCAAGTTCTTCTTGCTGACCCGGATCTACGAGAAGAATCTCGGCACCAATTTCGATTGCAAAAAGTTCCATTTGCTCGTCAACAAGTGTCATCGTTGCGGTCACCATTTCACCGTGCTCAAGCAGAAAGCGAACAACATCAGCCGGTGTGCGATTTAATTTCGGCGCGAACTCTTGTGAAGAACCTCCGCGCTCAATTACGATGATGCCTTCAGGAACTGGACTTGCGCTCGGCGTATAACTTGTTGGTGTCTGCGGAAGTTGCTCTTCAAATTCTTGACGACGCTGACCACGAGTTTTTTTACGCGGACCACGACGCTGACCGCCGCCAGGACCACGACCTGCTGCTGGACGACCACCAGGACCAGTTGGACTACTTCGACCAAGTGCGGTTCCGCGTCCACCAGTTGGCGCACCCGGACGACCGCCGACACCAGTAGGTCGACTACCAGGAGCCGAACGATCAGGAGAAGTGCGGCCACCTGAACCAGCAGGACCACGACCAAGTTGTGACGCAGGAATTCGACCAGTGCGTGCATTCGTTGATGGAGCAGAACTACGAGGCGCTGAGCGATTGAAAGGCGGACGAGTTACTCCAGCTTCTGGGCGACGCGCAATCGGTGGTGGTGGAATCGGACGTGATGAACTAGGCGGTGGCGGAATCGGTCGCGCACCTGGTGTTGCTGGGCGAGCAGGTTGACCTGGCACAGTCGGAACAGTCGGAACTGTTGGAGCAGTCGGCGCAATGCGCGCTGCCGGCGCTGGTTGTGCAACGGGTCGAACTGGCTCTGGTTGCAACGGTTGAATTTGTCGAACTGGTTGATTCGAAGCAGTACTAGTCGCAGTGCTAGAAGTAGTACTAGAAGTAGTACTAGTTGGTGCAGTTGCTCGATGTGGCTGAGCGGATGAAACTACACGACTAGTCGAAATCTCAGTCTCGCCTACTACAACTGGTACAGAAGCCACGACTGGCTGTTGTACATCAACAGATACAACTTTAACATCGTCAACTTTCGATGTGCCAGCAACTTTTTTTGCTCCAGCAACCTTCTTGGCGCCGGCAACTTTCTTCGAAACAGCAACTTTTTTAATAGCAGCTTTTTTGACTGGTTTTGCTGAGACATCTTCTGGTTGAGTAAGGCGAGTCAGGCCTTCTCGATCGGCTCGCGCACGAATTCGATCTGCCTGGGCGTCAATAACTGTTGAGGATGGGCCCTTCACACCAATGCCAAGTTTTCCGCTGAGGTTAATAACCTCAGCGTTTGTCATTCCGAGTTCTTTGGCGATCTCGTGAACGCGTTTAGCCTTTGGCAAGGTGCTTAGCCTTTCGATTCTTCTGTTGACGCACCAGATTGCGCGGCAACTTGTTCTTGACTGAGAATTGACCCATCGGCCGCATGCCACTCCATAGCGCCAGAATTTGTATTCGTCTTCCATTCACCTTCGGCATATACCGATTCTGGGACTGCCTCAACAGAGCGACGAACAACGGCATTGCCATCAGCAGCCGCTTCTGACTCGCTCTTGATATCGAGGCGAACACCGGTCAGTCGTGCCGCAAGCGTTGCGTTTACTCCCATCTTGCCGATCGCCAGGGACAATTGAAAGTCAGGCACGATTACATCGGCTTGAGTTTCGTCTGCACTTAAACGAACTTCGGTAACTTTTGCTGGTGACATTGCTTTAGCGATGAAATCACGCTTATCTTCACTAAACGGAATGATGTCAACTTTTTCTCCGCGCAGTTCATTAACAACCATGCGCACGCGGCCACCACGAGCACCAACGCAAGCACCGACTGGATCAATTGCCTTGTCATTTGACCACACTGCAATTTTCGTGCGTTGACCCGGTTCACGAGCGCACGATTTAATCTCAACGATTCGATCGGCAATCTCAGGAACTTCCATTTCGAATAGTCGCATAATCAAACCTGGGTGAGTGCGACTGACCACAATTTGCGGACCCTTTGGAGTGCGACGCACTTCAACGATGTATGCCTTTAGTCGAGCATTCGGTTCACGTGTTTCTCCGAGTACTTGCTCTGCTTGTGGCAGTAATGCCTCAACGCGACCCAAATCAAGCAGCGTGTATCGAGTGTCAGTCCTTTGAACTGTTCCTGAAACTATGTCGCCTTCACGGTTCGCATACTCTTCGAACTTGCGTTCACGCTCTACTTCACGAATTCGTTGACTCATTACTTGACGGAAAGTCACCGCGGCGATGCGACCGAGTTCCTCTTTCTTCGGTGTGTCATCGCGTTCGTTAATCCATTCACCGTCGTCATTTACGTCGTATGCCGTAAACGTAATATCCATATTGTCTGGGTTTACCCCGACGATTACTTCTTCTGCTGCACCTGGTCGCTTCTTATACGCCGTTGCTAGTGCTTCGACGAGTACTTGCAATAGCGCGTCAATAGTGATTCCACGATCTGCTGCGAGCATGCGCAGCGCTTCTGACATGTCCAAGTTGCTCATGATGCTTTGGCCTCCGTTGTAGTAGCGAATTTTTTCTTTGAATGGCGAGCTTCTTCCTTTGAAGTCGGCTTCCATTCGAAAACTGTTCGAGCACGATCGATCATCGCGTAATTAATTGCTATTTCGACATCACTTGCATTACGGACAGTGATTTGGCGATCGTCAGCGCTAACCAGCAGACCTTGCACACGGCGCTCATTGCTATTTTCAAGCGGTGCGGTCAATCGCACACTAATAACCTTGTTGACCTCGCGAACAAAGTGCCGCGGCAAACGCAAGTTGCGTTCGAGACCTGGGCTCGTCACTTCAAGTGTGTAGCGACCTGGCACCGGCTCTGAGTGATCAAACTCTTTTGAGATAAGCCGAGTGAGCACACCAATTTTTTCGAGATCAACACCCGCAGGTTGACCATCTTCGCCCAGTAAGCCAGGTTTTGTGTCTACGACAACTCGCACGACACCACTGTTAAATTCGAGGTCATACAGGTCAAGGCCGAGATCGCTAACAATCGGTGTGACAAGTTCGCTGATGCGTGTGACTATCACATTCGTGCCCGCACTCTCCTTTGAACTCGTCGCCATTAGATATCTCTCCTTTCTCGTAATAACACTGCTAAATCGCCATCAAATAGCCTTTTTTACTACCAAAAAAGACACCCGATAGAGAACAAAAGGCGTGGGCCTAAACCCACGCCTTCGGTTCAATGAACTTTTAGGTCGCCTTAAGTATAGGGGCGCGGAACTAAAGTTTAAGACGGCGCTAATTCACGCGCCGCCAAGTGAGGGCTCGTGAT
>CAMATY010000045.1 GCA_945861325.1 Ferrithrix thermotolerans DSM 19514 | reverse complement strand
TGATTAGTTCACGCGCGTGAATCACCAGTGGCGACCACAAATAGTTGTAACCAACGCCTGTTGGTGTTGAATGTTTTTTAGCGATGTTGTACGCCTCGACAGTTTGTGCTGGAGTGCCACCAATTGGCTTCTCGCTGAATATTGCTTTGCCGGCTGCGGCCGCTGCTGTAATCATCGGCACATGCAACATGTTCGGAGCAGTAACCCAGACCGCATCAACATCTTTAGCCGAAACTGCTTCTTCGAAACCAGGTACTGCACGAGCAAAACCAAAATCGTTGACTGCTCGGTCGCGCCGACTTTGTTCAACATCGGCACAGACAACGAGTTCAGGTTTAAACTCTGCATCCGGAAACAATGACGAGATGCGCAACGCCGCGCGGCTGTGTGCCTGACCCATCCATCCGAGGCCTAATACTGCGATACCGATTCGTTTTTTCATGTCTATCTCCGTGTTAGTCGTTGATTAGTTTTTGACTCGACCATTTGCCGAAGTCATCGGCACTCGTGGATCGATTTGTTGTGTTTTCCATGCATCGCGAATCCAGTGATGGCTCGGGTCGTCACAAAATGCCATGGTGCGATCTTCTGCGGGCCCTGCTAAAACATTTAGAAAATACATTGGATATTCAGGCGCAGCAATTGAAGGCCCGTGGTAACCAGCAGGAAGAATATAAACATCACCATCGCTGAGTGTGACGGTGTCATCAACAGAACCATCAACCGTGTACGCGTGAAAGTATCCGCGACCTTCGGCGTCGCCATGATCTGAGAGTTGTTTGCCGATTCTGAAATAATAAATTTCTTCGTTCATGTTTGGACAGCCAGCGATGCCGTCATGTCGATGCGGTGGCCAAGACGACCAGTTGCCGCCAGGTGTGAGAACTTCGCAAATAATTATTCGATCGGCGCCCGCAAATGAATCTGGTGTAGCAATGTTGTTGACCTGGCGAGTCGCAAAACCTGCTCCGCGTGGTTCGACTGGCACCGTGTTCGCCAAGCCATGATGAATTGGAAACTCTTTTGTAGCAACTGCAGTACAAACTGCAATTTCGCCGGTTTGAGCCGACAGTGAAAACTTTGAACCGACAGGCGCATAAAACCAATCAGCGACTGCTGCAAATACTCCCGGTCGTCCAACCAGATCAAACTTTTTGCCGTTCAGTTGTACTTCTGCAGCGAGACTTGAGAGCGGCACAATTACCGCTTCTCGGTTGCCCAGTTCAATTTCGATCGCTTTATTTTTGCCAATATTTGCAAAGTCGTAGACGTCAATACCGCAATATGTCCAACCTGCAGTCTTGACATCTAGCGCGAGTGGTTGGTTCGGCTTGGTTAAAGATCCATTTGGGAAATACCAACTTGAAGTTTCTGATCTCACAGACATGTTTTTAGTTACTCACGCCGTGCACGAGTTTTGCGGCTCGGTCAATTGCTTTTTCAACGTCGTTGTCATACGGAAATAGTAATGGTCGCCCCGCGACTAAACCGATGACATTTGGTATTTTTAGTGCACTTGCCCACTCGTTGAATGTCGCGTCTAAGTTTTCTCCTGGGTCGCCACCTAGCAATAAAATCGGCAGAGTCGTCGAGCCACCTAACGATTTGTGACTTGTCCATGCGGGAAGTTTCAACCAAGTCAAACCAGAGTATGCACCAAGACCAGCAGCAATTGAAATTATCTTGTCTAGACGGTCAGTTGAACGGTCAAGCATCGGTAAACCATTTGCATCTTTTGTGTATGGCAATGGCTCAATAATGCAAACGATGTTGCGCTCAATCAACAATCGCATCGCATCAACTACATAATCAATCGTTCTACCCACACCCGCATCAGTATTTTCAATTCGTAACAAAACTTTGCCCGCATCAAGACCCATCGACGCAATGTGATCGGCATCGTATGCAGTCATCGGGTCGTCAAGTCCCCACATCGAGCCAAGATAGCCACCGCGATTCATCGTGCCGAAAACAACTTTTGATTCAAGCGCGCCGAGCCATGCCAATTCTTCGATGATGTCGGCACTCGCTAGCACTCCATCAACAAGTGGATTACTCAGACTTTGAACTAGGCGATTCAGCAATGAGTAACGATCGGCGATTGCAAATTCGTCTTTACCAGCAGCGAGAATGCCTCTTGCTGTATGGTCTGCAGCAACAATCAGTAACTTCCCGTCTTTGCCAACTAGTTTGCGCTTTTTGCGACTAGTCAGTGCCTTGGTAAAAGAATCTGGATGAGCAACTCGTGCTGCAAGCAGATTTTGATACTGTGATTTTGAAAGTGAGGTCACGGGTTATTTGGTGATGGTTGTTTGTTCTGCCATGAAAGATCGCAACATTTCTTCGGTTGGCATCGCATCAGCACAAGTTAATTTTGTTGCGACATATGCACCTGCGGCATTAGCGAACTCACCGATTTCTTGAGTTGACCAGTTGTTGAGCAGCCCGTGCGCCAGCGCGCCACCGAAAGCGTCGCCTGAGCCAAGACCGCAGACGAGTTTGATCTTGCATGGTGCAATTCGAATTCGTTCTTCGGCAGTTGCCAACATCACGCCCTCAGCACCAAGTTTGACAATCGCCAGAGTTACGCCATCACTTAAAAACTTGTCGGCAATCTTGTCTGGGTCGGTTAAACCAATCGCCATCTCACACTCTGTTCTGTTGCCAACGACGACAGAACAGTTTGCAATCGCGGCACGCGCAGCAACACCAGCAGCCTGCATTGATGGCCAAAAACTTGGACGATAGTCGAGGTCAATTATTGTGTGTGTTTTTCGAGCACGGCGCTCAAGCCACTGCATTGATGACAGTGCTGTCGCCCCATGCGATAGCGCGCAACCACTCATCCAAAAAACTGCACAGTCGTCAATCACTGAAGTGGGTATTGAGTCGGTATTAATAGTTGTGTCGGGCGCATTTGGTTGTCGGTGGAAAATAAGTTTCGGATCTTCTGGTGGGTCAAGCGCCGCTAGAACTACTGGCGTAAGTCCATTTGGCTCGGTGGCGACATATTTCGTATCAACATTCCAATAATTGAGTTTGTTGACGATGTATTGCCCGAGTGCGTCTGAGCCAACTTTTGTTAGCAGCACTGCGTGGTTGCCAAGTTTGGCAGCGGCAACTGCAACATTGCTCGGACTTCCACCAACACTTTTCGAAAAAGTCTGTTCATTCGCAAATGAAGCACCAGATTCAAGCCCGTACAAATCAACACTGACTCGACCCACAGTGACAACAGTATTTTTCATCAAGCACGAGTTTATGGGAAACGAGTTGTGTTTTTTGAATCGGTGTGGTGTAGCGAGTAGTTTTCTTTCATGCGCATTGCGGTTTTTGGTGCTGGCCGAATGGCCGAGATTCGAATTGAAGACATGGTCAAAGACTCGCGGATTACGAATATTTCGGTGATCAACCGTTCGCCACAAAAAGCGCAGGCACTCAGGTCGCGCTTTGGCGTTGAGGTAGTTGAAGAAAGTGCTTTTAAGTCCGAAAATTTCGATTCGTATGTGATTACAACTGGTACTTCACACCACGCTCAAGCACTGGACATGGTGATCGGGCCGAACTGCAAAATATTTTGTGAGAAACCAATCGCTCTTGAACTCAAAGACACGGATGCTGTTCTGAGTCGCGCAAAGAAAGCTGGAGCAGAACTACAAATCGGCTTCCAACGCCGTTTTGATCCGCCGATTGCAAAAGCAAAGCAACTGATTGATAATGGTTCGGTCGGTACGATGTATCACATCCGCTTTTTATCTAACGATATTGAGCCGTCGTCTCGAGAATTTCTTGCTGGAAGTGGCGGAGTTTTTCGTGATCTTCACGTGCACGACTTTGATTTAGCCGAGTGGCTATGCAACGAGCCGATTGCTGAAGTGTTTGCAACTCGTCGTGTTCGTGAACATCAGCAATACGCAGAATTTGACGACGGTGATGTTTCGCTTATCCATGCAATGACAAAATCTGGAGTGCAGATCAGTATCTCAGGCACTCGCCATGACCCGCGCGGGCACGATGTGCGATTTGAAGTCTTTGGTTCAAAAGATTCATTAAGCGCTGGCTTCTCACCGCGCACACCACTGCATTTGCTTGACGCCGGCATTGAACTAAGCACTTCGCCGTATACAGGCTTTGTAGATCGGTTTAGAGAAGCATTCAGAGAAGAGACAAAGGCGTATATCGAATGGCTGTCCGGCACTCGAGATAATCCATGTCCACCTGATTCAGCACGTAGTGGTATTTGTGTTGCAATCGCCTGTGAAATCTCGTCAAGAGAAAAGCGCGTTGTAAAGGTTGCTGAAGTCAGAGGATCATGACTCGGTTGAGAGTTGCATTAATTGGGCTTGGCCGAATGGGTCGTGTCCACGCGGCGGCACTTGCTAACTCTGAAACTGTCGAAGTAGTCGCAGTGGCAGACCCGTCACCACAGTCGCGTGAGTTCGCCAAAACTATTTTTCCGAGTGCCGCAATGTTTGATAACTACGAGCAGGCAATAGTCAACGATCAAGTGCAGGCTTGTGTAATCGCATCGCCAACCCCGTTGCATCCACAAATGGTGCGTGATGCACTCTCAAATAATCTGCATGTGCTGTGCGAGAAGCCACTCGCACTTAATGTAGAAGTTGCTCACGAACTTGCAACAATCGCATCAACTGTGAATCTAGTTTTGCAAATTGGTCACTGGCGAAGATTCTCACCACCGTGGGCAACTGCAAAACGAATGTTAGACAGTGGTGCAATTGGCGAACCAATAATGATTCGCCTTTCGCAGTGGGATGCAAACTCGCCACCTGCAAGCTTTTGTGATGTCTCGGTTAGCGGCGGCTTAGCAATTGATTGTGGAGTTCACGAATATGATCTTGCGGAGTGGCTATTTGGTTCGCAAGCAACGGCAGTTCGTGCATGGAATCTAACTTTGGTCGAGAAATCACTGGCGGCAGTTGGGGATGTTGATAATCTCTGTGCCGTTCTTGAATTTGGTAACTCGCGTGCAGCGTTCGTTGATCTCTCAAGAAATTGTCGTTACGGCGATGATGTGCGAACGGAAATTCTCGGCAGTGATGGCGCAATATACGTTGATCTATTTCCCACAGGTCGAACCCGACTTGCAACTAAAGATGGCATGGTTGAAGTTGACGGATCTCAGGTCGCAGACGCGACGGCTGCCGGCGTTGAGAATCAACTCAACGCATTTGCTGCACAGGTGAATCAGCGTGGGTCTGTAGATATTTCTGACGGCCATGCCAGCGCGCGAGCCACACAGATTGGTCATGCTGTAATTTTGGCAACGAAAACCTCTGATCGTGTTGAGATCTAAAATGTACGAAAAATTTGAAGGCAGAATTGTTTTGCATCAAGACGATGTCGGAATGTGTCACGGAGCGAACGTTGCTTTCAGCGAATTGTCAAATCTCGGCTCAATAACAAGTGGATCAGTGATGGTGCCATGTCCATGGTTTCGAGAAGCCGCCGAAATGGCTGCTTCAAACAAAAAACTTGACCTCGGAGTGCATCTAACACTGACCGCCGAAAAAGAGTTTTATCGTTGGCGGCCACTAACTTCGGCCAGCAAATCAAGTGGATTGGTAGATGAAGACGGTTATCTGTGGCGCGATGTAAGTTCGGTTCGGCGTAATGCGAATGTTGACGCTGTTGAGTTGGAACTTCATGCACAAATTGATTTTGCTCTCGCTAGTGGTTTTGATGTGACGCACCTTGATGCGCATATGGGGGCGACGCTCTCACCAGAGTTTTGTGACATTTACATTCGTTTGGGAGTTGAATATCAACTTCCAGTTTTGTTAACGAAAAAACTCTCGCAATATGGACCAAATAATCACATAGTTGGCGTAACTGACGATCAATTTTCCGAGTTTGTTAATTTCGCCGAAAAGGTAAGTCAGCCGATTTTCGATCGCGTACTTGAAACAGATTTCAACCGAAAGTCAGTCACCGCGCTAAATGATCTTGCTTACCAAAAAATGTTTACGAAGGATACAACCGGTTTAACATTTGCCGCACTGCACCCAAATGCGCCTGGTGAAGTTGAAGTAATCGAACCAAATCAGTTTCATGTGCGCACCCAAGAGTACGAAATATTTAGTTCGAAAAACTATTTGTCATGGCTGGTAAAAAAAGAGATTAAGCCAATTGGAATGCGTGAATTTCGTGACGAAATGCGTCTTACGAAATAAAGTAATTCGTTGATCAGTTTGTTTTTGAAATATGTTGTGGTATCCCGAAACTCTTGGTGATCATTCGCGTACCTACAAACACAACTGCCGCTGTACACGCCAAGAAAATTGGATATGTCGACATTCCAACTCGTTCGAGTAATTGTCCGGCAACCCAAGGCAAAGTCATTGAACTCAGCCCGGCGGTGCCTACAATTCGCGCAGTTGTTTTACCTGAAAGCGAAGTGCGACTACCTATGAAGCTAAACATCAAAGGAAACTGCGGTGCCGCGGCGACTCCGTAAATAAAGGCGCACGGTAACAAAATTGAATCGAATCTAAAATATAAAGCCACGCAGACGGCAATATTCATTAGCGCCGCAATTTGAATAAATATTATGCCGTGGCTGCGTCGAGCCAAAAATACTGTGGCAAATCTGCTGACCATAAAACCAACCCAGAATGTCGAAGTTAAAACTGCGGCTTCGTTCTTTGACAAACCAGTTTTGATTCCGTAAGTGTAAATCCAAGTAACAAACGCAACTTCAAGCGCAACATATCCAAGAAAAAACATCACGATCAATGCAAGTTGTCGTGTGGAAATTTTTTCGTGGCTTGCTCGAGTCTCGAGATGTGGGTCAGTCGGTGATTTATGAAATAGAACAATTGCGGCAATCGTTGATAGCGCCGCGGCGGCGATCCAAAAGGCGAGTGCAGCATCTCCACGAATTGCATCTGATCCCCGAACTATTAATGGGCTCAAAATAGCGCCGACTCCAAACATCGTGTGCATCAATGCAAGTCGCGGCCCCACCCGTTCTTTGAGCTCCCAGACGATCAGCGTGTTGCAGCCAACATCTGAAGTCGAGATCGCTGTTCCGAAAAATAAAAACATCAATGCCAAGATGATTCGACTCGAAACAAATGGAATAGTTGCTAGGCATGCCGATGCAGTCAATAGAGCAGTACCTATCAGTCGATTGCCATAACCTTTGTCGTAGCCGCGCGCAAATATTTGAGTTCCGATGATGTAGCCCAAACCATAAGTAACAAGGACTATTCCGACTGAGGCGATAGTTGCGCCGACTTGTTCGGCGAGTAGCGAGATTGAAGGCCCGACTAATCCGAAAGCTACGCCAACAACTAAAAACACTCCAAAGTAGGCGCGATGTGAATGTGACGCCGGGTGCGCAATTATCTCAGTATTCACCCCACGCACGCTACGACTTCGGGGGTCGCGGCTTGCAGATTGCGCGTAGAAATGAACTTAAGCAACTTGTCGGCAGCCTCAATTCGAGTGGCCCATGCTAAGTTTTTCTCAGTTCGACTCGTCGCCCAAACTAATCCGACGATTTCGCCTTTGTGGTTGATCAATGGTCCGCCCGAATTACCAACCACCACTCGCGTTTCAACCTCAAGACCAGGGCGAGATATTTTATTTTTCAGATAAATATCCTCGGTGTCAATCCGAAGAATTTCTTTAATCTTGGCTGAGATAGCAAACTGTTGCGAATCTTCAAAGGCGACGAATCGAGTTTCAGAGCCCGCAACAGCGTCAGCAAACTTTAGGGGAATCAGGTTAGTTGTTGACTTTGTGCTGGCAACGTATAACAGAGCCAAATCGAGGTTGATGTCAATCGCGACTACTTTTGCATTCAATACTTGACCGTTAACCGTAGTTATTGAAGTCGAAGTCTGGCCCGCAACTCCGTGGGCGACGGTAACTATCAGATCTTTACCAATTACCGTTCCGACAGTCTGCGTCGGCGAACTTTTGCAGCCAATTGAGGTGATCAATACAACCGAGTCATAGTGGCTTGGCCACGGGTCGGCAAGCAGATAGTTGATCCCAAAGGTGATCGTAAGAACTAGTGCGGCGATGGCAGAGATTTTTTTTGGTCTGATTTATGAAAACGATAGTTGACAGAGAACTTTTCTACTAGTTTGCTACCGTCAGTAGTGGTAACAATTGTTAATTAGGTTTTAAAGACAGCTGTCTGAGTTGAAGGTCGGTGTCTCAGTTTTTGCTGTTAAGGCCGTAGGCGTTTTCGGCAGGGAGTTCGTCCATCAAGTGAGGGAAAGGGTAGTTTCCTCCGAGAAGCCGTTTCAGCACCGGGGTCGCACGCGAGAGAACTTCTGGCGAGACACCATTTTTTTGGTCCTCAAATGGTGTAACAAATTTTGCGAGGTATTGAATCAGAACTCCGATGCGGTCTGCATTTGAGGTATTTGGCATTGCGCAATGCCAAACCATGCCATTGAAAATTACACAGTCACCAGCTTCGCCAAGTTGTCGAGATGCACCTTTGTAAAATTCGTCAGCATTTACGGGCCATGAAAGTTCTCGTTGCGAGCCGGGCGAGTAAGCGGTCGCCCCGTTGTCTGTGGTGAATTCATCGAGCAATATTGTCACTTGAGCATTTAACGCAAAACTTGAATTCATATTCTTGGGAAACGAGCCAGGTTTAAATATGTCTAAGTATGGATAGTCAACATGTGGCTCTTGCCCTGCAGCGCCGGGCATCAATCGATTTGCGGCAATTGAACCCAAAATGAACTCATTTCCTAAAAACTCATTTAAAACTGTCACGATTTCAGAATTTTGAACCATCCGTTCAAAAACCTGACCTTTGTTCAGAAGATTCCATACTCGGCGTTGCAAGTGAATTTTGTCTTCATTGGCACCATGAAAGTGCGTAGCTTTGTCAGATTCATGAGTTGAGTAATGCAAGATGGCATCTCGGGCAACTTTGACTTCGACGGCGCTAAATGCACCCTTAATTCGTACAGCACCGCCACCGATAAGTAACTCATTAACAATATCTGCGATCTTATTTTTCACCTGCGACATTTCAAGTGTCAACATTGCAAATCCCCCAAACCGAATTCAAAAAATTTAACCAAAGATTTAACAAAAGATTTAATCTAAAGCCGTGTCAAAATAGTATCTCATCAGTTAGTTTTCTACTAGTTTGTAACCGTCAATCGTTGCAACAAGAGGTAAATAATATGTCTAAGACCAAAGTTTCAGTAGTCGATCGCCTAGTTGGTAACCCTATTTCGTGGGGTGTTTGTGAAGTGCCTGATTGGGGATTTCAACTGGACGCGCGTACCGTGCTCAGCGAGATGAAGGCTGTTGGTCTTAAAGCAACCGAGCAAGGACCAGTTGGTTATTTGGGTAGCACACCTGAAGAAGTATCAAAAGTTGCGAACGAATTTAGTTTGCCAATCGTTGGCGCTTTCGTACCATTAGTAATGCATGATCTCGCTCAACGCGATGCGATGCGCAAAGCAATTCATTTTTCCGCGAAACTTCTAAGCGAAACAGGTAAAGGTTTTTTCATCACTGCTGTCGTGGTCGACGAATCTTGGGGCAAGCGTTTTAAATTATCGGACGCTCAGTGGCAAGCAATGTTTGACGGATTCGCAGAAGTCGATGAGATCTGCGCGAGTTATGGAATCCGCCAGGTGTTGCATCCGCATTTAAATACTCTCGTTGAAACGCAAGACGATGTGAATCGAGTACTCGCTGGATCAAATGTTCGCTGGTTGCTTGACACGGGCCACATGCTGATTGGCGGCACTGACCCCGTGAAGTTCGCGCGTGAAAACTTTTCTCGAATCGATCATTTTCATGTGAAAGACGTAAAGATGGAGATTGCGAAGCGATTTTTGGCCGGTGAAATAAATTTGATGGAAGCAACCCGTGATGGGGTGTTTTGTGCTGCAGGTGATGGTGATGTCAAGATCGCTGAAGCCATCGGGGTAATGGAGTCGAACGGCTATGAGGGTTGGTATGTGCTCGAACAAGATATGGCGATAGTTGGCGACCAACCGCGCGATTCAAAGATTTCAACTGCCGGCGTGCGCCGCAGTATTGGATTTTTAGCAAAATTAGTTTAATTAAGAATTTAGTAAATTTTTGACAGTTTGGCTTGTGGCAATCAGGACTTTGGGCTACCGTATCTCGGGCAGGAATCGTCCTGCCCGAATAACTATGCATAAAGGGGAAAGTAAATGAAGATCCAAAAAACATGGGGAGTCGTCTTGGGTGCAGTAGCACTTTTGGCACTCGCCGCGTGTGGTGGTTCATCAGATTCAACATCTGATACAGCTGCTACAAAGAATGCAACTGTTACAGCAGGCGAAGACATCACAATCGCAGTTATCACTCACGGTGATGACGGCGTGTTCTGGTCTGTAGCTCAAAAAGGTGCAGAGGCTGCTGGT
>CAMATY010000044.1 GCA_945861325.1 Ferrithrix thermotolerans DSM 19514 | reverse complement strand
TAGATGGTCGCGCGATTGGTGTGAATCGCCACATCTTCCGGCGCTGCCCATCCTGCGAAGTCGGCGAGATGACATGCCAAGCGAAGATCGGCGCTGTCGCGAGTCTCGGCAAGTTCAAGCGCACGCTTCATCAGGTTGTCTGCGCCACCAGAAAGTCTGGCGAGCTCAAGGGCGACCTGACTGTCTGGCGCGGGCTTGAGTCGTGATGCCGCGCCGTCCCACCAGCCACCGTAAAGTCGCCAAATATTTCGTACGACAAATTCTGGCTCGTCATAAAGTGGTCGCATATATGGTTTGTTCAAAATATATTGCGGAACTTTGACCGTGTGAATGATCGTGTCGAGTGTTTCACCATTATTCATCATTTCGATCACTTGTGTGACGAGACTTTCAAGAGAGGTTGCGATGTCGTCGAGCACAGTTGCGATTCGCGCCTTGCCCTCAATCGGCAAACCGTGCGCAGGCACAAGTAACTCTGGTCCTTGGTCGATCATTCTGCGCAATGCTTGTGCCCATTCAAATGCATATCGTTGAACTTTTTGTGGATTACCAGCGTTTGGATAGTTCCAAATAACGAAATCTCCAGAGAACAACCATTTCTTTTCTGGTAACCATGCCCAAAGGTGATCGTCTGTTTCACCACGAGCGTGATGCAACTCTATTTGTTTTCCACCAGCCTCAAAGACATGTGACTCGCGAAAAGTTTCGTCGGGGCGCATCGTGGCGCGAGGCAAAAAGCGCTTTAGGTTCTCACCGATGTTTAAGCCCATGTCACTGCGGATGCCACCAAATTGCCGTTGGTTGATCCGAATATTCCAATCGCTGGTTTGTGTATAGCGATCTATGCGGGCGTTGACATTTTCGTGGCCAATGACATGCGGTTTTGGATGGTTGCGTTGCGTGGCATCGGCGGCAAACGCAAAACTTCCGCCGATGTGATCGGCGTGACCATGGGTATATATCAGTGTCGAAAATGGGTCGTTGCGCCACGAGCGAATTGAGTTGACAACTTCTTTGCCGGAGCCAGCACCTGAGGCATCAAAACACATCAGACCATCGCCTGTGTCGAAAACAGCACTGTGACTGAAACTTTCGACGATTGCAAGTCCGTCGGCGAGTTCAGTAATCTCATTCGTGACTCGATTTAGTGGCTGATCAACAATTCCAGAATCAATAACCTTCGTAGATAGTTCAATCGGATTCATATTCGCGCTCGTGCCCATTCTCCGAGACTACTAAATACTTTTCTGTTAGTTTTATCGGGTGAATTCAATCTCGAAAACTTTTAGAACCGTATGTAACGCCCCCGCAGAACTGACACCACAAATGTCCGATCTGGTGAGACTTGGGCGTAATGCAGATGGCGGATATTTGTTGCCCAGCGAAGTCTTAGATCAGATAGACGGTTGCTTATCTTTTGGACTCGGTGCTGAGTGGAGTTTTGAGCAGGCGCTTTTTGAATTGAAAGATGGCAGGATCAAACCAGAAAACATCGTGTTTTTTGACGCTTCAATATCAGTGTTTGGAATCCTGAAGAGTTTGATTTATATTGGCAGGAGAACTGTTTACGAAATTCGCACTCGAAAACCTAAATCTGAGCGAAAATTTAAATTAGAAGATTTGAAGAGATCGTTAATTGCGCTAGTCATTTATTCACCAACTTTTAAATGGCGCAAGAATAAATTTAGGCACATAAAACTATTTGTTGTGCATAACGCAATCAAGGGTAACGAAATATCTTTTGTTGATGCTTTAAGTCATCGAATTGATCCGAAACGGACAATTGTAAAAATTGATATTGAGGGTGGCGAGTGGGATTTAATACGCAATGCGCAAGACGTTGATTTATTGGCTGATGTGCCTGTTCTGATAATGGAATTGCATGACACTAGAAGAACTGAATTTCTGCAATTAGTTGAATCTCTAAAAGGGTATTTTTGGATCGCGCATTTGCATGGAAATACAAGCGACAGATGCACCGAGTCGGGAATGCCGCTTTATTTAGAAATGACTTTTGTGAACAAACGATTTTCACCGAAATCGGGTATTCGAACAAAGTTGCCAATTGATGGCCTTGACTTTCCGGTTAGGCCGGGTGAAGCGCCATACGAATTCGTGTTCGGCAACGCTTAGAAAAAGTTATTTGGGTTCGCGGGGGAGGCCGAGTGTGCGCTCGCCGAGAATGTTGCGCATCACATTTGAGGTGCCACCCATAATTGTGTAGGCAGACGCATAGGCGAGCCCTTGCGATAGGTCATCCCAAAGAAGCGCGTTGGCGCCGAAAACTTTATTAACAAATTCGGCAACACGCCATTCGTGCTCAGTGCAGAAACATTTCGTTGCTGCCGAAAAACCAGCGGGCGCTTGATGCAAAACTTCGCGGATTACCAAGATCCGACCAATTTGATAGCCGGTTTCAAGTGCGGCGATCTCTTGGCGAACCAGAGGATCTTTTCGGTCGGCGCATTCAAGCGCCATCTTGTAAAGCGCGTGATTTGAAACCAGCCGGTCGATACCGCCGCGCTCGTGCTCGAGTTGTCGCATCGTCTGTTTGAAAGCACCACCCAGAGCGCCAACTAAATTTGTTGCTGGCACTCGAACATTCGTATAGAAAACTTCGCAGAAATGGCTGTTAGTTGTCATGTCTTTAATTGGACGAATATCTATACCAGGAGTATTCATCGGCACGATGATTTCGCTGATTCCTGCGTGCGGCGAACCGTCGTTACTGGTGCGACAAATTAAATAACAATAATCAGCGTGTTCACCGAAACTTGTCCAAATTTTTTGGCCGTTAATCACGAACTCGTCGCCGTCGCGTTCGGCAAAAGTTTTCAATGAAGCAAGATCGCTGCCTGCGTTTGGTTCGCTCATGCCGATACACCAGGTTGAATTACCAGAGAGCATCTCAGGTAAGAACGCATCTTGCTGAACTTTTGTGCCGTAGGCAATCAACGCTGGCCCCATTTGTCGATCAGCAAACCAAGACGCCGCGATAGGCGCACCAGCGCTAATCATTTCTTCTCCAACAATGAGCCGTTCTATCGCGGGCCGACCTCCACCACCAAATTCAACTGGCCAGGTCATACCTATCCAGCCATGACTAGCGAGTTCGCGAGAAAATTCGCGCGAGTAGCCGTTCATCCAAGTGTCGTTGAATCGGCCGTACTTCTTAACTGCCTCTGACGCCACCAACTTTGCGCGTTGGCGCAACGCGACCTGATCTGGTGTCCATGCGAAATCCACATTGAGCATGGTAGAGGCTTGACGCTATTGTCTACAAGTAAGATACAAGTATTATCTAACGAAAGCAGCGAATATATATGTCAAGCAAAATCAAGGTCGTCAATCCTGTTGTAGATATCGACGGAGACGAGATGACTCGAATCATTTGGAGTTTCATCAAAGACCGTTTGATTTTGCCGTATCTCGATCTAAACATTGAATATTACGACCTGGGTGTCGAAAATCGCGATGCGACGAGTGATCAGGTGACGATTGATGCTGCGAATGCGATTTTGAAACATGGCGTTGGTGTGAAGTGCGCGACGATTACTCCTGACGAGGCGCGAGTAAAAGAATTTAACTTGAAGCAGATGTGGAAGTCGCCGAATGGCACGATCCGCAATATTTTAGATGGCGTCGTATTTCGCGAACCGATTATTTGTGCAAACATTCCAAAACTTGTACCGACTTGGAAAAAGCCAATTGTGATCGGGCGTCACGCGCACGGCGATCAATACAAGGCGACCGATTTTAAGATTCCCGGGCCTGGCACGGTGACGATGACTTATGTGCCACAAGATGGCAGCAAGCCAGTTGAAATAAAAGTTGCTGATTTCAAAGGTCCGGGCGTCGTGATGGGGATGTATAACTACGACGAGTCGATTCGAAGTTTTGCTCGTGCTTCATTTAATTACGGCTTGCAACGCAATTACCCAGTTTTCTTGAGCACCAAGAATACGATTCTTAAGGCTTACGACGGTCGGTTCAAAGATATTTTTCAAGAGATTTTTGATTCCGAATTTAAGGTCGAATTTGATAAACGCAAATTGACTTACGAGCATCGTTTGATTGATGACATGGTGGCATGCATGATGCGCTGGGAAGGCGGTTACTTGTGGGCTTGCAAAAATTACGATGGTGATGTGCAATCCGACATCGTCGCCCAAGGTTTTGGCTCACTTGGATTGATGACTTCGGTTTTAACAACTCCAGATGGCAGAGTTTTAGAGTCTGAGGCCGCACATGGCACAGTAACTCGACATTTTCGTGATCATCAAAAAGGTCTAGAGACTTCAACGAATTCGATCGCATCCATTTTTGCTTGGACACGAGGTCTGAGTCATCGAGGCAAACTCGACAACACGCCAAAAGTTATTGAGTTCGCCGAGTCTCTTGAAGCAGTGTGTATTGAAACTGTAGAGGGCGGCGAGATGACTAAAGATTTAGCAGCTCTCGTATCTAAAGATCAACCATGGTTGACGACTCAACAATTTTTGGCGGCAGTTGACCGACGGTTGCAAGAGAAAATGCAGAATAATTAGTCGTGCGCGCAGTTGTAATTACGAAACATGGCGATCCAGAAGTTTTGGACATTGTTGATGTAGAACGACCACAGCCAAGTGCAAATGAAATTTTGGTGAAGGTTCGTGCGACTTCGCTAAATCGTGCTGACCTATTGCAGCGGATGGGGTTCTATCCAGATCCATTTCCGGGGAAACAAGAAATTCCTGGACTTGAGTTTGCAGGCACTGTTGAGTTTTGTGGAAGCGCAGCAAAAGTCTGGAAACCTGGCGATCAGGTAATCGGAATCGTTAGTGGTGGTGCTTACGCCGAATATCTAGTTGTCCACGAAAATCAGGCGATGCGTGTGCCAAGCAAAGTTGGTTTTGACGATGCTGGCGCAATTCCTGAGGTGTTTATCACTGCGTGGGACGCTCTCGTGTGTCAAGGAAATTTGCAATCCGGCGGTTGGGCGCTCGTTCATGCTGGTGCATCCGGCGTCGGAACCGCCGCAATCCAGATTTGTAAAGCAATCGGAGCCAATGTTGTAGTCACATGTTCGTCGGGCAAGCGTGATGCTTGTCTGGCACTTGGCGCCGACATCGCAGTTGATTATCGATCAGAAGATTTTGTCGAAGTTTGCAAGAAAGCCACGAATAGTCACGGCGTCAATGCTGTGCTTGATGTGATCGGCGGCGAGTACCTGAATCGCAATGTCGCCACATTGGCTCTAAAAGGCACGATCGTGCAGGTTGGTCTGATGGGTGGTGCCTCTACGCCGTTTAATATTTTAGCGCTGATGCCAAAGCGGGCTCGACTAATCGGAACGGTGTTGCGACCCCGCCCACTTGAAGAAAAGATCGCAGTAACTCAGAGGTTCATCAGCGAAATGTTGCCGATGTTCGAGATCGGAAAGTTGCGCCCGGTAATAGACAGCAGGTACACACTAGAAAATATTTCTGCGGCACACAGTTATATGGAGACCAACGCCAGTACTGGCAAAATTATTATTGACGTTTGTTGATTGCGACATAGTCGCGTTTGTCGGAACCCGTATACCACTGACGGGGTCGACTAATTTTTTGGGCGTCATCTTTGAGCAACTCGCTGAAGTGTGTTAGCCAGCCGACAGTTCGTGGGATTGCAAACAACACAGTGAACATTTCAATTGGGAAACCAAGAGCTTGATAAATTAATCCCGAATAGAAGTCAACATTTGGATACAGTTTGCGCGAAATGAAATAGTCATCACTTAGAGCGACATCTTCAAGTTTGAGCGCAATGTCAAGTAGCGGGTTTTTGCCGGTCACATCGAACACGTCATAGGCGGCTTTTTTGATAATCGCTGCGCGTGGATCGTAATTTTTGTATACGCGGTGTCCGAAACCCTGTAGTTTTTCGTGCCCGGCTTTCACAGATTTTACGAAGGCTTCGACGTTGTCGACACTTCCAATTTCGGTAAGCATGTTAATTGCTGCTTCGTTTGCACCACCGTGAAGTGGTCCGTACAAAGCAGACGAGGCTGCTGACATTGCGCTAAATGGGTCAGCATGTGATGACGCGACGACACGCATCGCTGTCGTGCCGCAATTTTGCTCATGATCGGCGTGCAAAATGAAAAGCAAATCCATCGCTTTTGTCAGTCTTGGGTCGACAGTGTGGTCATCGCCGAGTCTGAACATCATGTTCAAAAAGTTCTCTGGATAGCTCATCGCATTATTCGGAGAAACGAATGGCAAACCAGAACTGAAGCGATAACACATCGCTGCAAGAGTTGGAACCTTGGCAATTAACCGCAAAATTTGTTTTTCTAAAGCAGCACTATTGAAAATATCTTTTGACTCGGGATAGAAAGTTCCGAGTGCCGCAACTGCTGAGACGAACATGCCCATTGGGTGTGCGTCGTAGTGGAAACCGTCAACAAAACGCTTGCGCATGTTTTCGTGGATCATCGTGTGATGAATTACATCAAAGTTCCATTTATCAAGTTGAGTTGGAGTCGGCAGTTCGCCGTTTAAGAGCAAATATGCAACTTCGAGGTATGTCGACTTCTCTGCCAACTGTTCGATTGGATATCCGCGATATCGCAAAATACCTGCGTCGCCGTCAATGTAAGTGATCGAAGACTCGCACGCAGCTGTCGATAAGAAAGCCGGGTCATACATTCGTAGATCTGGGTCTAATTCGCGCAATGCGCTCGACGGAAAAACGCCGTCTCTTAGCGGAACAGTAACTTTCTTACCAGTCCGGTCATCAATAATGGTGATTGTTTCAGCCACTGTGGTGTCCTTTTTATGTTGTGGGAGCTTCCAGTCCCATTGTCAATCTAGTCGTTTGACTGGTTAGAGAGGCGTGTTGTCGTGTTTGCGCGCTTGCAACTTTTCGCGCTTGTCGCAGAGCATTGAAAAGGCCGCTGCAATTTCACGACGCGTATCTGCTGGGTCAATCACGCTGTCAACATATCCACGCTCGGCGGCGACATACGGATTCAAAAGTCGCTCGGCGTAATCTTGTTCATATGCCTCGCGTTCCTGTGGTGATGCATGGCGTTGCAAAATCGCTGCGGCTTGTCCCGCGCCCATTACGGCCAGTTCTGCGGTTGGCCATGCCAGACATAAGTCGTTTCCCATTTTTTTTGAATCCATCACAATGTAAGCGCCACCATAGCTCTTGCGCAAAATTACACAGACTCTTGGCACTGTCGCACGGCCGTAAGCAAAAACTAATTGTGCACCGTGGCGAATCATCCCACGCCACTCAAGATCTTTGCCAGGATAAAAACCAGGCGTATCAACAAGAGTCAAAATCGGAATGTTAAATGCGTCGCAAAACGAAACGAAGCGCGCTGCTTTCTGTGACGCCGGAATATCAAGTGTGCCCGCCAAATTCATCGGTTGATTGGCGACAACGCCAACACTTTGTCCACTGATTGTGATTAGTCCAGTCACAACGTTTGCAGCCCATCGAGCACGAAGTTCGAGCAAATACCCATCATCAGCAATTGCCTGAATAACTTCTTTAACGTCGTAACTTCCTGTCGAAGTGTCGGGGATTAATGCCCCCGCTTCGGGTGTTAATCGTTCGGGCGAATCTGAGGTTTGAGCAGTAGGAGCAAGCTCATCAACATTGTCTGGCAAAAAAGAAAGCACATGTTCGACTTCGGATAATGCTGAATCGCGGTCGGCTACAACTAGGTGAGCGACGCCACTTTGTTTGGCGTGAATATCTGCGCCACCGAGTTCGTGATTCGTTATTTGTATTCCGGTGAATTCGGCGACCATCGTTGGACCGCTAACGAATGCATACGCATCGCTTGTCATTATTACGATGTCGCTTAATCCAATAAGAAGTGCTGGTCCAGAAACAGCCGGTCCAGTTACGACGGTAATAATCGGCACATAACCAGAACATTTAGCGATTGCTTTTGCAGCTTGACCCCAACCATGTAATGCTGCAACACCTTCCACAATGTCTGCACCAGAACTGCCGATCGTCATTACAAGTGGCAAACCTTTTTCGCGCGCGGTTTCTGCAGCGTGAGCGATCACACCCGATGCTTCAGCTGAAAGCGCTCCACGACGAACCGTTTCATCAACATCAACCCAAACTGCGCGACGACTAATTGTTTCAAGCCAGCGAACTTCTGCAGCAGCCGCGCCTTTGACCGCCCGTTGAAGATGAACCGTCATGACTCTTAAGGCTACTTAGGAGGATCGTTTGAGAGGGAACGCACCTTTGCCAGTGTGCACGCCTGGTTGTTGGTAATTACCTAATTCAATAACCTCGCGGATTACAGCGGTGACAGCTTGCGTGGCTTTGCTTGGTAGTGGTCGTCTCCTTTGTACCCAACCAACTACGCGTCGTGGCAACTCGGGTACTTCGATGCGTTTGAATTCTCCTGTCAACCAACCTGGGACCGCAGTTGCTGGGACGATCGCTGCACCAAAGCCTTCAAATGCGAGTGATGTAAGAAGTCGAACGCCATCAATTTCGGCTTGCGTTTTAAAAACAAGTCGTTGTGCGCCGGCCGCCCGATCTAAAATTCTTCGCAGTGCGGTGTTCTTGGGTGGAAGTAATAATGGTTCGGTCACGAGTTCGGCGATCGTGATCGTGTCGAGATCAGCCCACTGATGTTTATTGTTGACGAGCAACATTAAGTTTTCGGCGAAAAGTGAGTGTGATTCGAGATGTTCATCCTCGACTGGTAAGTGGACGATGGCTGCATCAAGTGAGCCGTCAATTAATCGGGGGAGCAAACTAGATGTGCTGCCTTCTGAAATCGTGACACGGATATTTGGGAATCGTGTTGTTA
The DNA here is from genome assembly GCA_945861325.1 of Ferrithrix thermotolerans DSM 19514. Lineage (GTDB taxonomy): Bacteria > Actinomycetota > Acidimicrobiia > Acidimicrobiales > Ilumatobacteraceae > BACL27. Next base: position 2,025 of record CAMATY010000044.1, on the reverse strand, counting down.
TCGCGGGCAGAATTGCAGGTATCAGCCAGCGCCCCGTAGTGCCGATGCATCCGAGCCGAGATTCACCTTTGATTTCTTTTTCGTTTGACTGAACATCGGAAGCGATGTCTTGAATTTGGTTGAATACGCGCCGGGCATGTTCAACGACTATCTGGCCGTCTTCAGTGAGTTTGCCAGTTGATCTTTCGACCAGAGTTGTTGTAAGTTCTTTTTCAAGTCGCGAAATATGGGCCGAGATATTGCTTTGGACTGTGGTTAAGGCTTTAGCCGCAGCGGAAAACGAACCATTATCGGCTATCGAAACTAAGACTTCTAATTGGCGGAGCTCCATATCACTAAAAATGATAGGGGATATCTTGTCACTTGCCTTGAAATATAGGGACAATTTGTAGCATAATTGAGTCATAGCGATTGAGCCTCCCCCAGGTTCTTCGCGAAATCACTAAGGCGGCTCCCCCAGTTGCCTTAGTTATCAGGTTGAGAGGTCCCGCCACTGCGCGGGGCCTTTCCCGTTTAGTGCTTAAATGAATTTGCTAGTTACTTTTTTGCAGTGGCGGTGTTCTTCTCAAAGTGATCGTTTAATCTCTTATCTGTGAATACGCCACGTCTCTTCAAAAATAAAAAATTCATGGTGATCGCCATTGGATTATTCATCGGTATTTCCGCATTTTGCATCGCACTTTTTGTTACTGAGGATAAAAATACTGATGTACGGGGTGCGAATATTGGTTCGGCTCAGACTGAGCAAAATTTGGGAGTGCAATATAGATCGTCGTGGCAAAGTGATAAATCGCAAGCACTTGGTGTAACAAAACTATTTGCTATTCCTATTTGGGATAATGGCCAAGGCTTGGGTAATCGAATGCCAAATTTAATTACCCAACCGACTCAATCGCCCACGATATTTTTTGGCTCCAAGTACCCGGTTGAGTACATCGTCGCAATTCGGAATTTTATAGTAATGATGGCTGCGCTGGTCATAATGAATTTGACTGTATTGTCATGGTCTGATCGAACCATTTATCGAAGACTAATTTTTTTAGATTTCTCACTTCTTGGTCCGTATTTTCTTTATGCAAGCATTACCGGTTGGTACCATCAGGCAGATCAATTTTGGGGCATGTGCTTGATTATTTCTGGATTTCTTCACTCGAGCTGGTACGAGACAAGTAACTCAAATTCAAAAATACGTCGTCCCGCAATAGTCTTCATGGCTTTCGTTCTTGGCTTAGGCAACTTGCTGACAGGTCATGTGCTTTATTTCCAAATATTGTTTTTCGCAGCGGCCTATTTTGCCATTGTTCATTCATCTAATATAAAATCGGTGCTGGGCTTTTTCCCAGCACTTCTTTTATTTACACTCGTTAGCGCATTGGTCGTCCCGCAGATGATTGAACTTGCGTCTCAGACTTGGAATGCCCAAAGTATCCCGCACACCTCGCAGGCCTCGCTTTTCGATTTTTTTCAACCGAGAAATGAATGGGTTTATAGATTTCAGCCGATTTTGGCATTCATCGCCGTATCTCTTCAGCCGATTCTTCGTTTGGTTAACGATGCTGGTCCAAGAACCGAGTTTATTAATTTTCTTTTCATTATTTATTTGGTCAAGAAATACTCTGAGATTTCAGCATCATCTACCAAACGAATGCTGAGAGTCAGTTTCGGGGCCTTAAGTCTTTTGTTCCTTGGAACGGCATTTGTAGGGACAATTCAACGCTCTGAGTTACCGCTAGTTTCAAAATTGTTTGATTTTCATGTCTGGCAACTTTCTCAACCAATGATAATTTTAATTTTGATAACAGCAACAATCACGTTAGGTAATCTTGAAGAGGCTAGAGAGTCAGCACGCAGTCAAAGATCTGTCAATAATTTTGTTTTGATAGTTGCAGTGGTTATGGCTTTGCTATATCCAGTTGTAATGGTTATGAAGAACACGCACCTCACTAATACTCGTCTTTTGAAAAATGAACTTGTAGACGAAAAGATTGTGCAATCACCGAAACTTCTTGGATTTTCTCGAGGGCT
>CAMATY010000043.1 GCA_945861325.1 Ferrithrix thermotolerans DSM 19514 | reverse complement strand
AAGGTATTGGTCTTTTGTCCGAACAAATTTGCCGCGATCGTTCTTGGCAAGAAATTTTGCGATTAAGTTTTGTTTGTCTTCGTACGCGACATCGAAGGTAATCAAGACTCCATTACTATTTAGGCGATCTTTTAAAGATGTCATGAGTTGAGTCAATTGCTGATCATCTAGATGGTGCATCACCCCGAGAATTATTATTCGGTCGAACGTTTCAAGTCCGTGATCATTGAGTTGGTCAACCCCAGCACAGATAAAAGCACCCTTTGTCCCATATTTGTTTGAGGCTGTGGCAATGTACTTTGGGTTGTGGTCTAATCCGATGTACTTGACATTCGGTAAAAAATCAAGAATTGCTGCTGGGCCACAGCCAACATCTAGGACCGTACAACCAGGCGTCGGTTGAATGTATTCGTTCACCAAAGTCGTATAAGTACTCCCACCGAGTAAAAAGTTCATCAATCTTGCATAGACACCCGATATCTCGAGAATTTTATCTTTTAATAAAAACTGCATTTGTTATCTCGCCCTAGTTTAAGGATTAAAAACTTTTACTGATTCAATCACATGAGATTGTTCGTCTTCAGGCATGGTGTTGAATAGTGGTAGTCGAACTAGACAATCGCCTGCGCTTTCGGTTATCGGAAATTGTCCATCGTCGCCACCGAGTGATCGCCCAACTGTTGAAAGATGGAGCGGTTGATAGTGAAACACCGCGTAGATACCCAAATTCTTCAGGTGTTCGATAAATTTATCGCGTTGAATGCCCCGCTGAAATCGCAAATGGTAAACATGGCCAGTATGTTCGCAGCCATCTGGAATAGTCGGAGTGATGACACTATTGCTGCTGGCCCAACTTAAAAGTTCGTTGTGATATCTGCTCCAAATATGCATTCGCTGTAGATAGATTTCATCAGCGCGCTGTAGTTGACCATATAAAATTGCCGCAAGCAAATCACTTATTACCCAACTTGAACCCACATCAACCCATGTGTACTTGTCAACCTGTCCGCGAAGAAACTTTGTTCGGTCAGTTCCTTTTTCGCGAAGAATTTCTGCTCGTTCGGATAATGACGGGTCGTTTAGTATGAGGGCTCCGCCCTCGCCACAAGTGATGTTTTTGGTCTCATGAAAACTTTGGGTGGCAAGCGCCCCAAAAGTTCCAAGATATTTGCCTTTATATTTCGCGAAAAGTCCGTGCGCATTATCTTCAATCAACACCAAATTGTGGTCACGAGAAATCTTCACGAGCCGTTCCATCTCGCAAGCAATGCCTCCGTAGTGAACAACACAGATCGCTTTTGTACGCGAAGTGATTGCAGATTCAACTTGATCTATGTCAATATTCAAAGTGTCCTGTCGAACATCCACAAATACTGGTTTCGCTCCGTAGAGCATGAATGCACTCGCAGTTGAGACAAAAGTAAACGCAGGAACAATGACTTCGTCGTCCGGTTGAAGTCGCAACAATAGCGCAGCCATTTCAAGCGCATGCGTGCATGATGTAGTCAACAGAGTTTTATCGTTGCCTAAAATTTCTGTAATCCGAGCCTCGGCTTGCTTGGTGAATGGTCCATTACCTGAGATATGACCAGCAGAAATTGATTCGCTAAGAAGTTCGAGATCATGTTTGCCGATGTCGGCACGATTAAAAGGAATCTTCATTATTCTGCGTCGGCTATCTGCTGTGCTCAGAGCCAGCACTTGAAGTTGTTTCGGCGATCATGTAGGTCGGCTTATTCATTACCCGAAAATGCATTCGACCGATATATTCGCCGAGCACACCTAACAAAAATATTTGCACCCCGGAGAAAATAGTTATTGACGAAGCCAAGAGTGGGAACCCTGGAACTGACCCACCACTAATAAGAGGTCTACTCACGACGAAAATCAGGAGCACTAAACCAAAAACGACGGTTGTAAATCCCAGTGTGCTCGCCATTCGTAGCGGCAAAGTGCTGTAACCGGTAGCCATGTCAATCATGAATCTCACAAGTTTTCTGAATGTGTAATGCGACTTTCCCTCGGCTCTTTGATCGTGAGCAACCTCAGTTGTCGCAAATCTTGAAGTAGACCAAGTTAGAAGTGCGTCGAGTGAGATGTTTGGTCCAAGCGAAGAATCAAAGCCGGTTCGAAGCTCGGTTCGAAATGCGCGAAATGAACTCATTGACACCGCGCTACTGAATCCGAGGGTCGAAGAGAAAAACCTTCGAGCGGTTTTTGAAACGAGTCTGCGGTACAGATTTTGTTTGATCTTTGTACTAATGCCATAGACAACATCGATTTCTGGAGACAGTGTGGAGAGTAATTTAGAAATCTCCTCGGGAGGGTTCTGCAAATCATCGTCAAGTGTCACGATTGTCGAAAACTGAGCGGCACGAATACCAGCCAGTAAAGCACCGTGTTGACCCGAATTTCTGCCAAGCCGAAGACCCTTCACATTCGTATTAACTTTAGAAATCGCAGAAACCTCTTTCCAGGTGCCGTCTTCGCTGGCGTCATCAACGAGAATTATTTCAAAATCCTGCCGCTTAACCGAAGCAGAAACTCGGTCAACAAGTTTTTGTAACGTTCGCTCAGATCGATAAACGGGCACGACTACCGAGAGACCTTGACTTAATTCCACTCTTTCATCGTACCGAAACCGACTCGGGGCTTTGTGGCGTAAAACGAAAGATGCCATTTGCTAAATCACAACCACCTAAACTAAATCACGATGATCAGCGACTACACGCAGGCTTCTAGTGAACTTGCTTCAGTCAATTCGCCTGTAGATACTCGGCGGTTTAATCTTTCGGTTTCGCGGATGAACTTGCCGCATGGTCATTTGGCTAGTGATGAAGAAGTTATTGAGAAATGTCGTCGGTGCGAATCGCAATTATTGATTCTGCGGTATCCGACAAATCGCGTGCAGTTGGCAAGTCGGCTCGCTCTTGGCTCTGAACAAGTGATATTTCAAGCTGACACGCTGGTCTACTTCTCAAAAGATTTAGGCTCAAAATCTGTGGATAGTACAAATTCTCAAAAATCGAACGACTGGCACTTTCGCAAGGCTGATGTTTCGGACAACAACGAGATTCAAAATCTCTCTGAGATTATTTTTGAAGATTACCCAAATCACTACAGAGCCAATAGTCATCTTCGCTCCGAAGACATTCGAGATGGATATGTTGAATGGGCACGGGTTGGTCTACTTGATCAAAAAAAACTCACAGTGGTTGTTGAAGATCGGTCTGCAAAGAAAGTCGGCTTTGCTTTAGTTGCATTTGACGACGATGTGGCCGAAATTGAATTGAATGGAATCCACCCAGACGCACAAGGCCAAGGTGCATATTCATCTCTCTTAGATTGGTTGGCGAATCATCTCGCGGACCGAGGTGTAAAGAAACTTTGTATCTCCACGCAAATTCAAAATGAGAGAGTGATTCGCGTCTGGATCAGATCAGGGTTCAACTTAGAATTTTCTCTGAATACTGTTCACCTAATGCGAGAAAATTAGATATCAATAGAAGGCGAAGAACCTGCGAAGCAGATTGCATCGAAAAATTATTTGGTGGATTCGGTGAGTGCTTCGAGCAGGGTGTTCCAACCGAGTGTGGCGCACTTGATTCGCACCGGAAACTTAACAACACCTTGCAACGCTTCAATGTCGCCGAGATTTATTGATTCGTCAACTGGTTCGTCGTTGTCGGCGAGCGTCATCATGTGTTTGAATCGACGCACGAACGCCCCTACTTCGACAACAGTCTTACCTTTAATTGCAACAGTCATCATTGAAGTTGAGCTCTGACTAATTGAACAACCTTGTCCAGAAAATTTCACATCCCGAACGACGCCGTCAGCCACATCTAAATAAATGCGAATGTCGTCGCCACAAAGTGGATTGTGACCTTCACTGCTGATAGCAGGCGGTTGCAACTCGCCACGATTGCGCGGTGTGCGATAGTGATCAAGAATGATCTCGCGATATAGATCTTCGATACCTGGCATTGATCCTCGTATTTCTACTTAAAAGATATCTGATGCCGAGTCAAGCGCGTCGGCAAGTGCATCGGCATCAGTAGTTGTGTTGTAGAGATAGAAACTTGCGCGAGCTGTTGCATTTGCGCCGATGATCTTCATCAGCGGTTTAGCGCAATGATGACCAGCGCGGACACAAACATTTGACTGATCTAAAACTTGACTTAGATCATGGGGATGAATGCCACGGAATGCAAAACTAAATGTCGCACCACGCAGTTCTGGGTTGCGAGGGCCATGAATTGTTATGTCGTCACCAAATCGAGTTGTTAAAAGATCTAGTACATAACTAGACATCGCAATCTCGTGCTGGCGAATGTTTGCCATGCCGACGCTGCTCAAAAATTCGACAGCCGCACCCAGTCCGATAACTTCTGCGATCGCTGGTGTACCAGCCTCAAATTTGGCAGGCAATTCTGCACAAGTGAAACCATCAAGTCGAACTTCAGAAATCATGTTGCCGCCGCCCAAAAATGGTGGCATTGCTTCAAGCAGTTCTTTTCGACCCCACAACACACCAAGACCTGACGGCCCGCACATTTTGTGACTTGAGAAAGTCACAAAATCGGCGCCCAATGCGCGCACATCGGTATGCGTATGGGGCACTGATTGACATGCATCAACTATCGCGATTGCGCCAGCCGCGTGTGCCGCAGCACAAAGCTTTTCAACTGGATTAATCGTGCCGAGCACATTTGACATTGAGGTAAATGAAAAGACTTTGACACCAGATAGCAAAGTTTCAAGCGAAGTTAGATCAAGTTGGTAGTCACTCGTCAGCGGCACCCATCGCAATTCGATGCCTCGCTCTTGCTGCAACATTTGCCACGGCACGATGTTTGCGTGGTGCTCCATATGGGTGAGCAACACAACATCACCAGTTTTTAGATTTGCTCGACCCCACGAATTGACGAGCAGATTCAAGGCTTCAGTGGCATTCTTTGTGAACACGATTTCTTGTGAACTGTTTGCGTTTATGAATTTTGCGACAGCATTTCGAGCGCCTTCGTATAGTTCGGTCGCATTCGCCGCAAGTGTGTAGGCACTTCGGTTGATTGGCGCATAGGTCTCACGCATAAATTTAGACATCGCATCAATCACAATGTTCGGTTTTTGCGAAGTGTTGGCGCTATCTAAATAAACAAGTGGCTTTCCATTAATTTGTGTCGCCAAAATTGGAAAGTCACGGCGTATCGCTGCCGAATCGAAATCTCTGTTTGCGCCAGCCATTTTCACGACGCAGTTCGGTATGCGTCGTAGCCGTTCTTTTCAAGTTCTGCAGCCAACTCCATGCCGCCAGATTTGACAATGCGTCCGTCAATCAAAATATGCACAAAGTCTGGTTTTACTTCGTCAAGCAGGCGTTGATAGTGGGTGATCAACACAATGCCAAGACTCGGACGATCTTGTCGTACTTCGCGAATGCCCTGAGCGACGATCCGCAACGCATCAATATCTAAACCTGAATCAGTTTCATCAAGAATTGCAAGTTCTGGTTCAAGAATCGCCATTTGCATAATTTCGTTACGCTTTTTTTCGCCACCAGAGAAACCTTCATTCAAGTAGCGATCTACGAACGATGAATCCATGCCGAGTCGTTTCATCCAACTGATTATTGCGAGACGTAATTCAAGAACAGAAAGATCAATTCCTTTGCGAGCTGACAATGATTGCCGCAAAAACTGAATCACCGAGACACCGGCGATTTCTTGTGGATATTGAAACGCTAAAAAGATTCCAGCCTTGGCGCGAACATCGGTTGGCCACAACGAAATATCTTCACCTTTGTAGAACAGTCGACCGTGGGTTACTTCGTATTCTGGTGCTCCGAGCAATGTTGTCGCCAAAGTTGATTTTCCTGAACCGTTCGGCCCCATGATCGCATGAACTTCACCAGTGTTTACAGTTAGCGAAATGCCTCGCAAAATTTGTGTATCAGCCTCAGTTGGCTTGGCATGAAGATCTTCAATGCGAAAGAGTTCGCTCACGCAAATAAGTCTAATTGCGCACCTTGAGATTTACACTATGCGCGTAGTAGTAATTAATTTGTCACCAACCGCGTGCAACCCATTGCGAAAGTTGTGGTCGTTCAGCGCCGATCGTCGTGTCGAGCCCATGCCCAGGTAGGACAATTGTCTCAGCAGGAAAAGTAAAAAGTTTGTTATCGATCGACGAGATGATCGTCGCGAAATCTCCACCTTCAAGTTTGGTATTGCCAGGTCCGCCTGGAAACAAAGTGTCGCCAGTAAATAGCAACGGAGTATCAACAACTTGAAACGAAATCGATCCCTCGGTGTGACCAGGGTTGTGAATTGCGAGCAACCTCAAATCGCCAACTTCAATTATCTCTGCATCATCAATAAATACGTCGTAACCGACATCTTTGAGCCGTGGCGCATCAGCGGCAGTCACTGCAACTTCGTACCCTGCGTCGCGCATCGCTGGTACGGCCTGAATATGATCCCAGTGTCCGTGCGTTTCAAGCACCCGCTTGACGCCGAGTCGCCGACACAGTTGCAAAAGTTGTTCGTGCTCATTAGCAGCGTCAATCAAAACGGCGTCACCCGTTCTGCGACATCGCACAACAAAAACATTATTATCAAACGGCCCGACCACAACTTTGTGCACTTCAACACTCGCATCTCTCCAGTGCAGGGTCGGGTCTACGAACCCCGTGCTTTCAGGCTTATTTGTCATATCTGATAAGTATCTCAGCGAATCGCCAGAATTCTCCGATTAGCGAAAATGGTCGTTGCGCTGGCAAGATATACCCCATGAACTTTGCCTTTACAGAAGAACAAGAAGAGCTCCGCAAAACAGTCCGCGCATTTTTGGATGCGAAGTCTCCAGAGACCGCAGTGCGCGAGCAGATGGAAACCGTGAATGGTTTTGATCCAGCAGTTTGGGCACAAATGGGTTCGCAAATGGGATTGATGGGAATTCATATTCCCGAAGAATTCGGTGGCATGGGATTTTCTTACATCGAGTTGGGTGTCGTTCTTGAAGAGATGGGTCGCTCGCTACTTTGCGCGCCATTTTTCTCGACTGTTGTTTTGGCTGCAAACACTTTGATGCAGTCAGGAGACGAGGCAGCGAAGAAAAAATATCTTCCAGGCATTGCTAGCGGTGAGACCACTGCAACTCTCGCTTCAGTTGAGCCATCAGGCAAATGGGATGAAGCGGGCATCACGATGACAGCAAAAGGATCGGGATCAAGTTTCACTTTGACTGGTACAAAAATGTTTGTGCTTGACGGTCACACCGCTTCGATGATCATCGTTTCGGCTCGCACTAGTAAAGGTGTTTCACTTTTCGCCGTTGACGGCAACGCAAAAGGCTTAACTCGCACAGCACTTTCAACAATGGATCAAACTCGCAAACAAGCCAAACTTGAGTTCGCCGATGTGGCAGCAACCTTGATCGGCACAGAAGGCAAAGGCTGGGATGTTCTCTCGCGCGTTAACGACCTTGTCGTAGTTGCACTTGCCGCCGAACAAGTCGGTGGTGCTCAAAAAGTTCTTGACATGGCAGTTGAGTACGCAAAAGTTCGTGTTCAATTCGGCAGACCAATCGGATCGTTTCAAGCAATCAAACACAAGTGCGCCGACATGTTGCTCGAAGTTGAGTCTGCAAAATCTGCTGCTTACTACGGCATGTGGTGTGCAAGTGAAATGAACGAAGAGTTGCCATCGGTTGCTTCGTTGTCAAAGGCATATTGTTCAGAGGCCTACTTTCACGCTGCGGCTGAGAATATTCAAATTCACGGTGGAATTGGTTTCACTTGGGAGCACCCAGCGCACCTTTATTTCAAGCGTGCGAAGTCGAGTGAGTTGCTTTTTGGAGATCCGACTTATCATCGTGAACTTCTTGCGCAACGCATCGGCATCTAGAACACTTAGCACCGCATGTCTGCGGTTTTAATTTTTGCAATAATTCTTGCGACACTGCTCGTCTTTGCGATCGCTGCGATAACAGTTGGTCGTGAAGCGCGCCGGCTCGATAGTTTTGCGCCACGGGCAGTTTACGAACTTGAACAGGCGACAAAATACGTTGCCGATCGTCTGCCAAGCGACTCACAGGCACGTTTGACTTTTGAAGAATTACGCAAGCTACTTGTGTTTCATATGCGCTGGTTGCACGACAAGGGACTGCAACCACTTGGAGTAATTGACCGCCGTCAAGACATCGTTGAAGAGATTGTGATCAGCGAAGAAACAGTGACGGCGTACCTACTCGGTGCTGCAGAGAAAAATCGCATCGAGATTTTAGAAGATGTTGATGTTGTGCATGTGGTGCAAGCGCACCTCGAATATTTTGATGCCATCGGCGCTGTCGGGCCAGTCGCCAAAAACTGAAATAATTAGATCGCCAGGGCCTCGTCGGTTGAGCGTTTAGAAGTTGAGTCGGTCTTCCAAATATTTGTATATCGCTGCAATCGTGGATTGAAATATGGGTCATCATCAAGCACCGAACCCCATCGTGCGCCGAGTTTGCCGACTTCAGCGTCAACTCGTTTTGCAATTCGAGTTTTTGATTCAAAGTGAAATAAATGTGCATGCGGAGTAAAGATCGCGCGATAGCCGGCAAGCTGGACCTTCAAGCAGAAATCGATGTCGTTCCAATTGCCGGGGAAACCCAAGCACAAGCCGCCGACTTCTTCAAATACATCTCGACGAATCAACATGCACGCAGCAATCAGACTTGATGCCTCGCGTTGTACTCGTAAAAGATTTTGTGGACCAGAAGTCTCTGGGCTTCGCGCACGATACAGATCGGTTGGGTCTGGGCTGAAGATATGTCCTGCACTCTGAATTGTCGAGTCTTCAAACAACAACATCGGGCCAACAACGCCGACCTGTGGGTCATTAAACATCGCCACCATAACCTCAAGTGCATCGTCGGTAATGATTTCGGTGTCGTCATTGAGTAAAAGAATTAGATCTGACTCGCAAGACATTGCACCAAGATTATTTTTTTCTGCAAAATTGAATGGTCGGTCGTAATTAATTATTTCTAATCGATCACCACCCAGATCATGCAATTTCTGAATGACACGGGCCGGAGTGGGTGTGTCAGCTACGACGATCACATTGAAGTTTTGGTAGGTCGATCTTTCAAGCAGGCTGCGCACAGCTTCAACAACCAGCACGCGCTGTTCTCCGAAAACCTCGGCAGATGTGCCGCGCGTGGCGACGATTACTGCAACTGTTGGTTGCTTTATTAAGCGTCTTTTCACACGCACGCATGGAACATTCGCATCAAACTCACATTCGGCGTCAATGTTTTGTCGCCGACAGTGGTCAATAACCGCTTCAAGAGATGCTGATGGGCGAGAGTCGTTCGACTTTGCGATAGTCAGCACTTCGGCGATTCGTGAAATCTTTTTTGCATTCTCGGATAGTCGTAGTGCGCGATCGTGCGAGTGACGCAGAGTCAAGTCTTTGAGTCCACCAATACGACTAACGAGGTCAAGGCGAGCAATCAGGGTTGGGCCGACGTAGCAGTGCGCGCGCAGTCTTTCCGGGGACCAACTTGGGCGTCTTGCAAAACTCAGTGGTTCAACTTTTTCGTTGGTTGGATGCCCAGAGTCGCCGTAAATAAGTTCAACATCTGGCTCTGCCAAAATAAAATCACCGACAACAAGCAAAGACTCGCGTTTCAACGCGTCGCCAGCATCAAGAAATACGACTAGTGCATTAGTTGCTTGATCAGTTCTGACAGGCTCATCAATTTCGGTAACGATTTTCAGTCGTCCGAAAGATAAACGTTTGCTTAGTTTTTTAACAATGTCTGGAACGGCACCAAAAACCACCCAAGTCAGTTCATGTGCACCAGAAAGTACGAGTGATTTGTGTGTCAGGCGAAGGTCGTCCAGAGTCGCATCTTGTGCGTCTGTCAAAACCACAAAACTATTCATGTCCACAACCGTTTCAAATATTTTCGTAATGGCCGTGGAATGTTTCGATAGATGAATCGCACTGGACGCAACCATCCACCATGCACCCAGTTTGTGACATGAACTTGAGTTGTGTTCGGCGGAAACCGATATTCACGAACTGATCCATTAGTTAAAAGTTGACGCTGTTGCTCACGGGCTTCTGCGAGCCTTGCGAATTCGGCATCGCGTCTCGCTAAATCTGCAAGTTTTTGTTGAACGACTGCGGGGTCGAATTTAGGCGACACCATGACTTCTTAAGGATAGCGAAACTCAGACTGGCACTGGCTAGATCATCATATTTATTGAGCCAACAACCCGTTCACCGAGATCTGTGTCACCTTTAACTTTCCATTTGGCTCGGGTCTCGTTTGCGGTGGCGCGACCAGTTGCAAGTTCAACAAAAGTGTTGCTGTCAAAAAATAGTTCGATCACAGGTGGGTTGCTTAACTGTGCGACAACGGTTGCTCGACCGTTAACCACAGTGATTGCAATCTCACGCACAATTGGTTCAGTGATGTGAACAATTACTGACGAGCCTTCAGGAGTAGCCGCTCGTTTACCAACGACAATCGGCAGGGTTCGACACAGTCGATCAACCGTAAGTTCGGCGCTCGCAGAATTTTGATTTCCAGCGATGTTTAATGCTCGCCGAATATCTTGTTCGTGCACCCAGCAATCCATTACTCGAATATGCAAAAACTCTGCCATCGTGTTTTTGCCCATTGGGGTCAAAGTCTCTTTGGTGAAATATTCGACAGGCGCCGATTCAAGTTCGGAGCGCCGTATCGCCATAACTTGATCAAATTCAAGTAATACTTCGGCTCCAGACTTGGTTCGACGCGAGTCAACTTCGTGTTCGTTCATTTCGCCGATTGGGTTCTTGATGAATTCAAGCGAGGTGGCTCGATGAGTTGTTGAGCCGTGGCCACCCATAGA
>CAMATY010000042.1 GCA_945861325.1 Ferrithrix thermotolerans DSM 19514 | reverse complement strand
TGAACGCTGCATGCTCAGGATTTGTTTACGGTCTCGTAACCGCGCACGGACTGATTGCGATCGGCATGAAAAAAATTCTTGTAATCGGAACCGATACTTTGTCTCGCATTACCGATTGGTCAGATCGCAACACTGCAATTCTTTTTGCCGACGGTTCAGGCGCAGCAGTCGTTGAAGCAGTTGACGGCCCAGGACAATTACTGGGATGGGATATAGACGCCGACGGCTCCCTAGAGGATCTTCTTTATGCGGAAATAGGTGGCACATTGCATATGGAGGGCAAAGAGGTTTTTCGTCGTGCAGTGCGAATCATGGTCGACTCGGCGCAAAAATCATTGAAGGCTGCTGGTTTGACAACTAGCGATGTCACACTCGTGGCACCGCATCAAGCAAATTTGAGAATCATTGAAGCGGCATGCAAGCGTCTAGATATTCCGATGAGTAAATGTGTATGGGTAGGAAACGAAACTGGAAACACCTCTTCTGCATCAATTCCTTTGGCATTATTTGATGCAGCCGACAAAAACCGACTCAAAACTGGGGACATTGTGTTGCTTGTTGGCTTCGGTGCCGGAATGACGGCGGCCAGTGCAGTAATAAAATGGACGCAACCATGAGCCGTGTCGTATTAATTACCGGTGGCGCCAAAGGAATCGGTCTCGCTTGCGCAACTCACTTCGCAAGGCTCGGTGACCAGGTTGCAATTACTTATAATTCAACCAAACCAACCGATGATTTCTTTGCAGTTAAATGTGATGTAACTTCGCAGACAGAAGTCGACGCAGCATTCACCGCCGTCGAAGAGAAATTTGGACCGGTACAGGTATTAGTTGCCAATGCAGGAATCACAAAGGATTTGTTGCTACTGCGAATGAGCGAAAACGACTTCACATCCGTGATTGACGCAAACCTAAATGGCGCTTACCGAGTTTGCAAGCGAGCAACTCAAGGAATGTTGCGCGCTCGATCTGGTCGAATTATTTTGATGTCATCAGTAGTTGGCTTGCTCGGGTCTGCTGGCCAAGCGAATTACGCAGCCTCGAAGGCTGGCCTGATTGGTCTTGCCCGCTCGTTGGCACGTGAACTCGGCTCGCGTTCAATAACGGTAAATGTTGTCGCGCCTGGGCCTGTCGACACGGACATGATCGCTGCATTGACCGACGAGCAACGCGCCAAAATGATTGATGCCGTCCCGCTTGGTCGCACGGCCACCACGCAAGAAATAGCAGGCGTGGTTGGATTTCTTGCATCACAAGATGCCGCGTACATCACGGGTGCAGTCATCCCAGTCGATGGCGGTTTAGGCATGGGGCACTAGACTCGCCATATGGACCAACAACTATTTGACCGATTTAAAAAATGCGCTATTGATGTCTTGGCAGTTGATGCAGGCAAACTTACTCTTGAAGCAAAATTCAAGGAAGACCTTGGGTCTGACAGCCTTGATCTTGTCGAGTTCGTAATGGCACTTGAAGAAGAGTTCGGTATTTCTGTACCTGAAAGTGATCTTGATGGTGTTGACACAGTCGGCAAGGCTTTCAATCTCGTCACTTCGAAAGTTTCTTAACTTTCTAACAACCTGAAAATATGCAAGGCGCTGGACATCGAATAGCAATTACCGGTTATGGCGTTTTAGCCCCATGTGGAATCGGAAAACAAAATTTTTGGAAGGGTCTTCTCGGGCCTGGTCTAAGTGGTTCACACACGGTTGAAATTGAAAACTGGGACGCAACACCGTATTACACAGGACCAAAAGAGATGCGTCGCGCTGATCGTTGCGAACAATACGCAATTGCGGCTGCTCAAGAAGCACTAGAGCAATCTGGCGTCTTGCCTTACGATCGCTCGCGTATCGGCACCATTTTTGGAACAGGTATTGGTGGATTACGAACGCTCGAAGGGCAAGTCGAAGTTCGGGTCGCTAAAGGCAAGGAACGTGTCTCACCATTTCTGGTTCCAATGATGATGTCAAATGCCTCGGGTGCAGCAATCTCAATGCGTCACGGATTTCAGGGGCCTGCCGAAACTATCTGCACCGCATGTGCCGCTGCGACTCACGCACTTGGCTATGCCGCCCGACAGATTGCATGGGGCAGATGTGATGCAGTGCTCTCAGGTGGTGCAGAGTCTGCTGCGACTATCACCGCCGTTGCTGGCTTTGTAAACATGACAGCGCTCTCAACAACAATGGTCAGCAAACCATTTGACGCAACTCGCGATGGTTTTGTTTTTGGTGAAGGTGCCGCAGTATTTGTTCTTGAACGCTTAGACCTAGCGGTAAAACGTGGCGCAACTATTTACGGTGAAATTCTTGGAGCAGGAAGTAATGCAGATGCACATCACATCACTGCTCCATCTCCTGGTGGTGTCGGCGCCATCGCATGCATGAAACTCGCGTTAGACGATGCAGGTTTATCTGCCGATCAGATCAAGCAAGTCAATGCGCACGGTACATCAACACCTCTTAATGATGCAGCTGAAGCGCAGGCAGTTGAAGCAGTGTTCGGCTCAAACAAGCCGCCGATGACATCAATCAAAGGTGTGACTGGTCACCCGTTGGGTGCCGCAGGAGCACTTGAAGCCGCGGCAGTGTTGCTTTCGTTTGAACATAAATTGATTCCACCGACTGCAAATACAACAGTTGTAGACCCAGAAATGAATGTCGACATTGTTACTGGCAAGGCGCGAGCGTGGGAGCCTGGTCCGACGATTTCCAATAACTTTGGTTTTGGCGGTCACAATGGTTCAATAATTATTGCGCCGTTCGTAAATTAATATTACGAATCAACTACCACAAAGAAAAGTTCGCACTGGCAAGCAATTTCGTTGTTAACCGTTGCAATGCCTGTGCCTTTTCCGGCGCGAGCAGACATTTTGGTCAGCGTGATCGACATTTCAAGTGTGTCGCCTGGTACCACCTGTCGTCGAAAGCGAGCAGAATCAATCCCGCCAAATAATGGCAACTTGTTTTTGAACTTTTCATCACTAAGAATCGCAATTGCACCGACTTGCGCAATCGCTTCACACATCAACACACCAGGCAATGTCGGCCGTCCAACAAAATGCCCAGCAAAGAAACTCTCGTCACCCGTAAGCCGCCACAAGCCACTTGCACTCTGACCTGGGCTCAACGCAGTGATCTGGTCGACAAACAAGAACGGCGGACGATGCGGTATCAACGACGACGGTGTTGGAAATTCGCTCATTCTTCAAGTGCTTTCAAGAGATTAGATGGCGTGTCTTTTGGCGAAACTTTGTACCACGCCTGTTCGATTTTTCCGTTTGCACCGATTAAAAATGCCGAGCGGACTATCCCCATATATTCTCGTCCATACATCGATTTCTTTTGCCAAACCTTATAAGCCTTGGCTACAACATGGTCAATGTCGGCAAGCAATGTGAAACCGAGATCATATTTCTGATCAAACCTTAATTGCTTATCTGCCGCGTCGGGACTGATGCCTATGATCACTGTCTTTCCAATATCATTGCGAATATCTCGCAACAAACACGACTGCTGAGTACAACCAGGCGTATCTGCTTTTGGGTAGAAATAAATTAAAACTCTCTTTTTTGCAAAGTCTTTGAGTGCAACTTTCTTTCCATGCTGATCTAACAACGAAATTGATGGCGCTTTACTGCCGATCTTTAACATGCTTTAAAGTTAGCGTGCAACAACAATTGGTTGGTCAATAGCGGATCGAACTTCAGCAACATACTTTCCTACTGCATCTGGACCGTTATCTAGAAGTCGACGCACGACTGATGCTCCTTGAATAACTCCATCGGCAACAGCGCATGCCTGCTGAGCTTGAGCCGCATTTGACACACCTACGCCAACTAAAACAGGTACATCGGTGACGCTTTTAAGTCGAGTTGCCATCGAAATCGCCGTCGTTGCCAACTCTGACCGTTCACCTGTTACACCGAGCAAGCCAACTGCGTATACAAAGCCGCGTGCACGGGCAACAACTCGAGGCAACCTTGCATCCGGTGCCGTTGGCGCTGCCAACATAATAGTTTCAATGCCCGTTTTGTCTGCAGCAGCGCACCACTCGCTCGATTCTTCCAATGGCAAATCTGGAATTATCGCTGCTACCACACCCGCATCTAAAAGATTATTTGCAAAGCGTTCATGTCCAGCGCGAAATACTGTGTTGTAGTAACACATCACAATTAGTGGAATTCTTACATCAACACTTCGTAATTCATGGAAAATTGAAGTGGGCGTCGCCCCGTCACGCAGCGCCTTTTCAGATGCTTGTTGAATCACCGGGCCATCCATAACTGGGTCAGAAAATGGAATTCCTATCTCAACCGCATCAGCGCCATTTGCGGCAGCACTACGAATCGCATCGATCCAGCCTGTCAGTCCACCCGTAATATACGGTACGAGAATTTTTCGTGAAGATGATCGCGAGTTGCGAAGGTGCGTTTCAAGAACACCAAAATCACGATTCGGCGAACTCATTAGCCCAGCGAATCACCGAGAATTGTCATCATCTGAGCAACATCTTTATCGCCACGACCCGACAAATTCATTAGAACCGTCTGACCCTGAATTTTTGGTGCTTCTTTGGTGATCCATGCAACTGCATGCGCACACTCGAGCGCGGGAATAATTCCTTCACTGCGTGCGAGCAACACGAAGCCAGCGATTACTTCATCATCGGTGACACTTGGGTATTCAGCACGACCGACAGACGATAAATATGAATGCTCTGGTCCGACGCCTGGGTAATCTAGACCCGCGCTAATTGAGTGCGCTTCTTGCACTTGTCCGTGCTCGTCTTGCATCAGGTAACTCTTCATACCATGAACGACCCCAGGCACGCCTCGACCAACTGCAGCGCCACCAGCAGGCTCAACGCCAATTAAACGGGTGTCGGCATCAATAAAGCCCGAGAAGATCCCCATTGCATTTGATCCACCACCAACACAAGCCACAACAAGATCTGGGTCATCACCATTGCACATCGCTTTAAATTGTTGTCGTGCTTCTTGACCAATCACGCTTTGAAACTGACGCACCATATACGGGTATGGATGAGGTCCCATGACCGACCCAATCGCGTAATAACTAGATTCAACTGTTGCCACCCAGTCCCGCATCGCTTCGTTAACAGCGTCTTTTAGAGTTCGACTACCCGAATTAACTGCTTCTACTTCTGATCCGAGCAGTTTCATTCGGAAGACATTCAGCGATTGTCGCTCAACATCAACCGCGCCCATGTAAACCTTGCATTCAAGACCCAGCAACGCAGCCGCTGTGGCAGATGCAACGCCGTGTTGACCTGCACCAGTCTCGGCGATGATTCGTTTCTTACCCATTCGTTTTGCAAGTAACGCCTGTCCGAGCACGCTATTAATTTTGTGTGAGCCCGTGTGATTTAGATCTTCACGCTTAAGAATTAATCGGATACCCAACTGAGCACCGAGATTATGGCACTCAGTTAAAATTGAGGGCCGACCGGCGTACTCGCGCAACAAATCATTTAGTTCTGTGCGAAAAATTGAGTCACTCCACGCCGAGTTAAATGCCTGCTCTAATTCTTCACAGGCTGGCACCAATGTTTCTGGAACAAATCTGCCGCCGAACTCGCCAAATCTGCCGTCCGCGCCAGGCGTTAGCAACTCGCGCAGAATTGATTTGCTAGTCATTTCAACAACTTACTAGACAAAAAAGAATTTGTGACTGAATAAATCATGCTCGCGCGTTTGCGATGAAGTCGCGAATTTTCGAATAATCCTTGATTCCTGCCGTTGATTCAACCCCAGAACTGACATCCACACCCCACGGTGACGCAGTTCTAATGGACGGTGCAACATTAGCGACCGTCAACCCGCCAGAGAGGATTAGCCGCACGCTTGGTGGTAACTCGCGCAACAAGGTCAGGTCATAGTTCGTACCAGACCCCGGATTTGCCGAGTCGACCATAATCATTTCGGTCGCAAATTGATCGGCGTTCTTAGCATCAACAGAACCAGCAACAACTGATTTCACGACGAATTTAATCACACTGGCGACTTGCGCAACCTCTTGAACCGACTCTTGACCATGTAACTGCGCCCCAACAAGTCCGGCTTCACGAATTGTTTCAATTATTTGTTGTGGGTTCTGATCACGGAAAACACCAATCGTTAAAAAATTTTTCGGCAACTGTTCAACAATCTGGCTCACAGTTGAAATTGATACTTTTCGTTTAGATTCGGCAAAGATAAACCCAATTGCATCAGCCCCGTTTTCGACTGCGCAAAGAGCATCTTGCAATCTAGTGATGCCGCAGATTTTGACAAACATCTAAACGCACAAGTCTTTCACGCTTGTAATAATGTCTCCAGAAGTTACTAGCGACTCGCCCACCAGCACTGCGTTATAACCTGCGCTACGCAATGCCTGCGCGTCAGTTCGTGTCTTCACACCAGACTCGGCAACTTTCACGATTCCATCAGGCATCATCCCTGCCATCCGAACAGCTCGCTGGTGATCAACTTCAAAAGTCTTGAGATCCCTCTGATTCACACCAATTATTGTTGCACCAATTTCAAGTGCAGTTGTCAATTCAGTCTCGTCATGAACTTCTATCAGTGAATCAATCTCAAGATCTGATGCAAACTCGAAAAATTCTTGTAGCTCATTACGAGAGAGCGCCGCCGCAATCAACAACACACAGTCGGCACCCATGATTCGAGCATCACAAATATTTTTCATTGAAACGGTGAAATCTTTTCGCAAAACTGGCAAGTCAACGGCGGCCCGAGCCTGCTGTAAGTCGCTCACTGATCCACCAAAAAATTCTTCATCGGTTAGTACCGACAGACAACTTGCGCCACCGTTGCGATACTGCATAGCAATATCAGTTGGATTTAAGTCGTGGTTCAACGCTCCTCTTGATGGCGATCGTCTTTTGATTTCGGCAATAACTGCAAGACGGTTTTCAGAGTCACGCTGTAAACGCTTCGCAAAACCTCTAACAGGTTCACAGTCTTTCGCCTGATTTGTTAAATCGATGAGTTTTCGCGCATCAACAGACGCCACAGACCGATGTTTTTCGAGAATTTTATCGAGATACAAAAATTAGATTCCCTTGCCACCGATCGGCGTTAAAAATGACATCTCTGGGGCTCCATCAACGAACGGTGCAAGACTCTTTGACCACGCCCTGAAACTCGCAGCACCGCTGTGAGCATCGGCGCCTGCTTTATCAGCATAAATTTCGAAGAACCATACAACATTTGAGTCAACAGCATCATGATGGAAACTATAAATAGTTGTACCCGGTTCAGTCTTTGCAGTCTCTACACCCTGTAATGCGATCGCCGTAAACGCATCGCGCTGACCTTCTTTTATTTTCAATTTTACAACAACTGCTATTTGTGACATTTGTATTCGCCTTTCGTAATTAGTAGTTAATAACCCAATATGGATTGAAATTCACTGAGCAATGTATCGATTGAGACACGGTGTTGATTGGTTGTATCTCGCTCTCGAATTGTCACCGACTTATCCTCTAATGAATCAAAATCAACCGTGACGCAATACGGTGTTCCGATTTCATCTTGTCGGCGATAGCGGCGACCAATTGCTTGAGTCTCATCGAAGTCACACATGTAGCGAGTGCCCAACATCGAATAAATCTGTTTTGCAAGAGGCATTAGGGTTTCTTTTTTAGAAAGAGGCAGGACTGCGATCTGAAATGGTGCAAGCCTTGGATGAAGACGCAAGACTGTTCGCGGTTCATCGTTGACCACATCTTCGTCATAAGCGGCAAGCAAAAATGCCGCCATCGTACGATTCACGCCCGCAGCAGGTTCAACAACAAAAGGCACATAGCGCTCATTAGTCGCCTGATCAAAGTATTCAAGTTTTTGTCGCGAATGCTCCGCGTGCTGCTTCAAGTCGTAGTCAGTTCGTTGTGCGATTCCTTCGAGTTCACCCCAGCCCCAGGGAAATAAGAATTCAATATCGCTTGTGCCAGCAGAATAATGTGAAAGTTCATCTTTAGCGTGCTCACGAATTCTCAACATCTCTTGTGGAATGCCGTAATCGATGTACCACTGCATTCGCGTTGCGCACCAGTATTCGTACCACTTAGCACTCTCACTTGGCGGTACAAAAAACTCAAGTTCCATTTGCTCGAACTCACGAGTTCTGAAAATAAAGTTTCCCGGAGTGATCTCATTTCTAAAACTCTTGCCGACTTGAGCAATTCCGAATGGCGGCTTCATACGACTCGTTTGCAGCACATTAGCGAAATTGACGAACATGCCTTGCGCGGTTTCTGGTCGCAGGTAGACAGTTGCACCCTCGCCTTCAACTGGCCCAGCGTGAGTTTGAAACATCAAATTAAACGCTCGGGCGTCTGTAAACAGGCATTTGGTTTTAGATTCGGGACAATCGCGAACTTCTAATTGATCTTCTCGAAAACGGCGCTTACAGACTGTGCAGTCAACTAACGGATCACTGAAATTGCTAAGGTGACCACTCGCTTCGAAAACTTGTGGTGCGCCAAGAATGGCTGCGTCAATCAACACAACATCATCGCGCTGCTGAACCATTGATCTAACCCATGCGTCTTTGACATTTCGCAGCATTAAAGATCCAAGTGGACCATAATCGTACGACGATCTAAATCCACCATAGATTTCGCCACTCGGATAAACGAATCCGCGACGCTTACAGAGGTTGACTATTTGATCGAGATCTTTTGCTGGCACGCGTTAAGACTATTACACGGTGCGCCCATTTAGCGTTCGGGATGTTCAAAAACTGCCACCGAACGTAACTTGCGTTCAAGGTGGTGCTCCATGCAGTGCGTCGCCAAATCTGAGACCTCTCGAGTTGCTGAACTATCTGACAGAGTCAAAACTTGATTTAATTGTCCTCCCACAATTTTGCGAATTATTCCAAATGCCTGTTGCGACAATGTCGTACCCGTTCGACATTCACGACATTGACCACCGCCCTTGAAAAGATCAAAAGCAACCAATTGATCGGCGCTCGCACCGCATTCAACGCAACTGTCAACGTGTGCGCCAACACCTTCAACGACTAATAGTTTGAAATAGAAAGCAGCCAAAACTAATGGCGAATCGTTATCGGCAAGCCAGGTCAATGCGCCAGCCAACATTTTGTAAAGATGCACAGTTGGCTCCCTGTCCATTCCGAGTTTGTCTACGGCCTCAAGCATCGCCAAGCCTCGCGTCAGTCGATCTAAATCGATGTACAAACCCCGTGCAGAACTAACTAAATCAACTTGACTGACGATGTCTAAATCTTTGCCCGAGGTTGAAAGAAGTACATCAATATGGCTGAGAGGTTCGAGCCGCGCGCCAAACTTTGACGAAGTCTTGCGAACACCTTTTGCAACTGCTCGGACCTTGCCGTGGTTCTCAGTCATCATCACGATTATCCGATCGGCTTCACGCAAGTCATATGTCCGGAGCACAACAGCCTTATCTCGATACAGACTCACGAATCGATACCGCCAAACCGACGAACGCGCCTTTGAAAATCGTCAAGAGCCATTTGGATGTGCTCGACATCACATTTCAACCAAGAGACATCAAGAAACACAAGTTCGCTATAAGCAAGTTCCCAAACGAGTGATTTCGGAATCTTGGTTGGTGAACCTAAAACCAAAATTAGGTCAGGTTCGCCGGAAGCAGGAGCCATGATCGTTGCCGCTAATTTTGCTTCATCAACTAATTGCGTGCCACCTAGTTGCGCGACTGCATTTACAATTCTCTGTTTGCCGTCTGCACACGTGTCAACCACGACCATCAATCCCGCATCGGCAATCACTGCGACCTTGTCTCCAGTTCTTTGACCTCCCCGACCAGAAATTATCGCATCACAGATCGCCGTCGTGTTGTTCGGCGAACTTTCGCCTCCGTACGGACAAATAGTTAGATACCTGATATTCACATCACTCACTGCTCGCACCAAGGTGTCTATTTGAATGTTCCATTGTTCTGGGGTCGTTGCAAGCCATTGAGCAACAGTTCCAGCACACACAAGTACATGAGACAAATCTCCAACTTGAATACCCTTGGTGTTAGGCATAGTTCTATTCTCTCACTAATTTTGATTTGACAAAGCGTTTCGCGCGCGACTTCATGTTCTAATTATCCTGCGAAACATGACATTAGCGTTTCGTCAAAAATCTATATTCATCTAGGTCTTTCAATCGACAACCCGTATTACTAAAAATCCCGTATCTAAGTTCGGCGGTCACATTGAGATTCTTTTCAAATAGCAAACCGGTCAGTATTCCATTGACTCGAAACGAATCAATCAAGCCAGAGTTAATATCGTTTGATTTAAATGAAACGCAGTTGCTGAACTCAAGCGGAATGATTATTACTGACTTTCCTTGAGAATTTGCACTAATTATCAGGTCACCACTCGCATTTGTAATTTTTGAACTTTTCGCTTTGACCAGATTTGGATCTATCGGTTTGTAGACAACGACATCATCCAATAATGAGAAATCATCGCTGTCCATTCTTTCATAAGTTTCAGTCAACGAACCGACTTCGTACAGTTTTGTAGGCGAATAGTCTCCGAGATTTGGGTTTTTTAACTCAATTAAATAATCATTTTCGGCAAACTGCAGCGGTGGGTAGGAGTTGTCATCACTCAAGTCGCTTAGCGACGACTTCAAATTCTCTGTCCTAAGAAATTTGACACCCAAAAGACTGTAAATGGCGGTATTTCGATCAACAAACTTATAATGATTCCTGATCTGTGTCGTTTCTGGATCAAACAAATAATGCTGATAAAAATCAAACGATAATGGTGTCACTAAATGGGAAATGTCATTGATAGCAGGTATTCGCCCTTCAAACAATGCTTCAAAATTTGTACGTTCCATTAGGTCAACTAAGCGACCGTTAAATTGGTCGTCAGGCAATAGAGCAATTTGGTGGGATAGAAAAGCCTCAGTATTATCCAACTCCACCGTCAACGAATGACTGTAAGTTCCTATGCTTTTTACTTCAGTTATCGTCACAGCTATAGTCACAAAAATAATTAGCGGAATGTAGCCCAAATTTTTTGTGAGGGCTTTTTTGAGTTGTAAAACTTTTGTGTTCTTTATCATTCGAGACAAATATGAAAGCACTGAGATCGTGGCCCGTGCAACCGATGTTGCGTAAAGAGGAACCAAAAACCAAACCAAATAGACATGGCGAGGCCCTAATTCAAATAACCACTGTCTTTGCCAAAGCCGGTAGGTTAATAAAAATACAAATGCAAAAGCCATAGAGAAATAAAGTACATCGCGTCTCTTTTTAGCGAATAGCCCGTTGATAAAAAATACTGCCACTAGCAAAGACGCAATTTGAGTTACTCGACCATTGCTCAATGGGAAAAATGAGTCATAGATAAAACTTCGAAAATCCCTAAGCGGTGACGGAGCAAATG
>CAMATY010000041.1 GCA_945861325.1 Ferrithrix thermotolerans DSM 19514 | reverse complement strand
GGTCTCGGCGGATTCGTATTCGCCACGATGTTTCGTCCGAAATATGTTTCAAGTACCGTCACTCATGCCGGCGTTCCAGTTCACTAGAAAGTTTTTATGCCAAGCGATCGAAAACTAAAAACAATGAACATGGTTCACCGATTGTTGCTGGGTGTCACCCGCGGACGCAAAGGTTGGTTCATGGCAAACATGCCGGTGCTTGAACTTATAACAACAGGTAGAAAAAGTGGCAAGCAACGCGCGGTGATGTTGACTTCACCGTTGCAAATAGATAACGAGATCGTGATCGTTGCCTCGCGTGGAGGAGACGATCAGCACCCGGCTTGGTTTGTGAATTTACGGGATAATCCAAAAGTTTTAGTTCGGTATATGGGTGGAGAAAAAAAGTCGATGACGGCGCGAATCGCAAGCAACATTGAACGCGAAACTTTGTGGCCACAAATCACGGCGAAATACAAGGGCTACGGCGAATATCAAACTCGCACATCACGAGAAATCCCCCTGATCCTTCTAGCCGAATAACAAGAAATCATCCCTGACTAAAAGCCATATCGGGTTAGAGCACTAGCGTGGGGTCATGGCAGCACCACGAATGCACTCAGGAATAACCACTGACGACTCAATGAACTTGGCGATGTCGCCCGGTGCAGTACCTCTTTACGAAGCAGTGATCGCGTTTATCAAAAATGAGATTGATCCAGTGACAGATGAATATTTCAAACTTGGCGAAGGACGACCCGACCGTTGGCAATATGGCAAGGGTCAACTTGAACTTCTTGACTCGGTAAAAGCCAAAGCCAAGGCCAACGGATTATGGAATTTTTTCTTACCGAATTCAGAGACTGGTCAAGGCTTATCAAATCTTGACTATGCCTACATCGCGGCTGAACTCGGCAAAAACCCGATTGCTTCTGAATGTTTAAATTGCAGTGCGCCAGACACAGGCAACATGGAAGTGCTTGAGCGAGTTGGCACACCTGAGCAAAAAAAGCAATGGCTTGAGCCGCTGATGAACGGCGAAATTCGCTCGGCATATGCAATGACTGAGCCAGACGTCGCCTCTTCAGATGCAAAAAATTTAGAGTGTCGCGCAGTTCTTGACGGTGAAGAATGGCTGATAAATGGCGAGAAGTTTTATATCTCGGGCGCTGGAGATCCGCGTTGCAAAATAATGATTTGTATGTTGCAGACCAGCCCAGATGGCCCACCGCACGGTCGTCACTCGCAAATCTTGGTGCCAATGGATACTCCTGGCGTAGAGATTCTTGGAGCGATGCATGTATTCGGCGAAGATGACGCGCCACATGGACACATGCATTTGCGGTTCACCGATGTGCGTGTGCCGAAATCAAATATGTTGCTTGGTATCGGTCGAGGTTTTGAAATTTCTCAAGTGCGACTCGGGCCTGGTCGTATTCATCATTGCATGCGTTCAATTGGTGCCGCCGAACGCGCACTCGAATTGATGGTGCGTCGTGGGCTCAGTCGCGAAGCTTTTGGCAAACCAATTGCTCGACTTGGCAAAAATACTGAGATCATTGGCAAAGCACGAATTGAAATTGAAGCGATGCGACTAATGGTGCTGCGTGCGGCTCGCGCGATGGACACGATGGGTAATGCTGAAGCACGCGTCTGGGTTAGCGCAGTTAAAGCAATGGTGCCGGAGCGCGTTTGCAAAATCATTGACGAAGCAATGCAAGTTTTTGGTGCGACCGGCATTTCTCAATGGACACCGCTAGCCAGAATGTATGCGGGTCAGCGCACATTGCGTCTCGCTGACGGCCCAGACGAAGTGCATTGGCAAGTAGTTGGTCGCGCTGAAATTTCACGCTACGAACCCGATAGTTTAGGTAAAAATATAAATTCAGCACGAACTACAGGGGAAAAGTAATGGATCCAGCAGTAAGCACTTTCGGTCTCGAGCCAATGTCGAGCACAGTTTCTGGCCCAAATGTCGCCGTGACGCTTGCGCAATATGTAACGCCGCTTGGTTCTCGAGCATTTATCATCACGGATGCCGGAATCACCGCAACTGGAATCGTCACGCCGATCACTAATGCGTTGACAACTGCTGGCATGAAGTGGCAAGTGTTTGATCAAGTTTCACCAAATCCAACTGACATCAATGTTGCTGCCGGAGTGGCGGCGATAAATAAGTTCGGTCTCGACGGCACAGTTGTCGTCTTGATTGGCGGCGGATCAGTAATGGACTGCGGAAAATACATCGCGCTTGCCGCACCCAACGGTGTTGATCACGTTGGTTTGGCATTTGCTCCAGATCTTGATGCCAATGATCGAATTGATTTCTCAACACTTGCACCAAAAGCCAGTGCATCAAAACCCGGCTTGCCAACAATTGCGATACCGACAACTTCTGGTACTGCATCAGAAACAAATGGTGGCGGGTTAATCACCGACACGATTACCAACCCTGCGAATCATCGCAAACTTACATTTAGTAACCCAACAGTTCGTCCACGCACAATCTTGCTCGACCCGACACTGACAGTCGGTATGCCGTCAAAAGGTACGGCCGCTTGCGGAATGGATGTATTAACTCACGCAATTGAGTCGTACACATCGGTGCAGTCAAACCCGTATGCAGATGCATTGGCGTTGCACGCGATTCGTTTAGTTGCAAAATATCTGCCAACAGCAGTTACTAACGGCTCCGATCTTGAAGCTCGTGCTCAGATGCAACTCGCATCACATTTGGCTGGCCGATCATTTTCGAGTGGACCGTTACTCGGTCTTGTGCATGCAACTGGTCACCCAATTTCAGGGCAGTTGCATCAAGCACACGGACAAACTTTGGCAACGATGTTGCCACATGTGATGCGCTTTAATCGCGACGCACAAGGTATCGCCGAGCGATATGCGAATGTCGGTCAAGCATTAGGCAGCGAACTCGATCCAGAAGCAGCGATTGCAGCAGTTGAAAAACTTTCAAAGACTGTTGGCACGAATCGCAAACTCAGCGAACTTGGTGCAACAAGCGACAATATCTCTGCGCTCACGCAAGATGCGTTGCGTGATTTGATTATTTTAAACACTCCGCGTTACCCAACACGCGGTGAGGTTCACGAACTCTACGCCAAAGCGCTTTAAGAAATTTAGTTTTCTAGCGAGTTAGCAGTTAGTGGTTTTAGCGCAACCCAAGATTGTTTTAAACCAGGGTGCAAGTTCAGAGTTTCAACTTCTTCAATTGACGACCACTTAGTTGCAGTTGATTCTGGGTTGGCGATGTGAGCGCCTGCATCGTTCATTGAATGGGCGATAATCGTGTCGTAACTCCATGGGCCATGGTTGTCAGAAAAAATGTGCTTGACAGTCAACGCAGCAACTTCGATTCCCATTTCTTCGTGAGCCTCGCGTAGCGCTGCGGTCACTGAATCTTCGTGTGAGTCTTTTGCACCGCCAGGCAGCGCCCATGTTCCACCACCGTGTGTCCACTCGGCTCGAAGTTGCAACAGCACTTGTGGCTGTGGTGTATCGCGACGCACGAGCAATAAACCTGCGGCACCAAACCGACCCCAATGGCGAAACCCGCAGTCACAATCGACCCAACCGTCACCGTCGCGTAATCCCATAGCCGATAACAGTATTACGAAACGATGTCTAACGCGACTGCAGACTTTGGTACAACATTTCGCACCGACCAATGACTGCCTGCCAAGATTCGAGCAACGGCAATTAACGCGAGCATAATTACGCCGGTGCCGATGAATGTTGTTGCGCGACCGAATAGGTCATAGGCGATACCTGCAAAACTTGCGGCGACCCCGCCGGCCAAAGTTTCCATGCCACCGAGTAGACCTTGTGCGCCGGCCTGTCGTTCGAGTGGTGCGCTAGTACCAACTGCGACGCCTGCACCAGTTACGAAAAAACCGTCATTAATTGAATGAAATAAAAATACGACGAGCATTAGTACTGGCGTAGGCATGAGACCATATCCAGCCATGAAAAGTGCGCCGAGAATCATGCCGAAACTACCCGCACGATATGGCCCGATGCGCTGCACGAATTTTCCGCCGAATGGACCCAGCAAAATTAGTGGCAGAACGAACACAGAAACGCCGACATTGGCCATCCATTGTGCTGCCTTGAGGTCATCCATCATTAGCACCCACAGTGAATCGAAAACCCCGATCATGAAAAACAGCGAAACTCCAATCAAAATTCCCGAAGCGATCGCGCGGTTCTTTAGCAAATCAATTGCGAATCGTTCTGTAGGTTGGTGCTCTTTTGCCGTCTCGGGCACTTTGATGCGGCTAATGACGAGTATGAACAAAGAAATTGTTGCCGCAAGAAATATAAATGGGCCGGGAATACCAAATGGTGCAGTTAGCACAACAGAGAAAATTGGACCAGAAGCAAAACCAGCAACTTCAAACGAAAGAATTCGACCAAGGTTGCGACCAAAGTTTTCGGGGTCGGCAACGATAATCACGCGACGCAACGCTGGCAAGGCAGCGCCGGCACCAAACCCCATGATGATTCGCGAAATTAAAAGTACTTTAAATGTTTCGCCAAACGCCATACCGATGCAGCCGATCACTTCAAGACCTAGACCCAAAATAATCAATTGTCGTGCCCGACCACGATCGGCAAGTGGGGCGATACTCACTTGTCCGATGAAAGAAGTGAAGAAGCCCACGCCGACAATCAAGCCAAGCGCCGACTCAGTGATGCCAAAGCTATTGCGATAGTCATCAAGCATCGTGAACATAACGCCATAAAGGCAGGAAGATACGCCAATTGTTATCAGCAGCGCCATCACAATTCGCTGTTTACTCACTTAATTATTCTACCGTTTCAAAATGTCGCGCTAGTTGCGTAAGACTGAACACTATGCAAAACAGCGAACAAAAACTCAGCGCCACACAACCACTTGATTCATTGATCGGTGGCAAGTGGATTAACAACGCAAAAAAAATTAATGTAACGAACCCAGTTGATGGTTCGACATTGGCGCAGGTCTCAACTGCAAGTATTGACGATTGTTTGGCTGCTGTTGATGCGGCGCAAAATGCATTTGCATCATGGAAGGCGACTGCGCCACGTGCACGCGCTGAAATATTGCGCAAAAGTTTTGAAATTATGATCGCCGAACAAGAATCGCTGGCGCGGTTGATCACACTCGAGAACGGCAAAGTTTTGAGTGATGCTCGTGCCGAAGTTGCATATGCCGCCGAGTTCTTTCGCTGGTTCAGCGAAGAAGCAGTACGCATTGACGGCGATTATCGACGCGCGCCGAGTGGTGCCAACTGGTTGATGGTTTCGCGGCAACCTGTTGGTGTTGCGCTGCTGGCAACCCCATGGAACTTTCCGGCGGCCATGGCGACTCGCAAAATTGGTCCGGCGTTGGCGGCAGGTTGCACGGTTGTTTTAAAACCTGCCAGCGAGACGCCTTTAACTGCAATTGCAATCGCCGAAATAATGCAACGCGCCGGCGTGCCAGACGGTGTTGTCAATGTTGTGGTGCCGAGTCCTTCAGGCCCGGCCGTTAGTGCAATGTTGCAATCAAACAAAATTCGCAAACTCTCGTTTACTGGTTCAACTCAAGTTGGTGCAGTATTGCTCGCGCAAGCCGCAGAAAAAATCATCAACTGCACCATGGAACTTGGTGGTAACGCGCCATTTATAGTTTTTGAGGATGCTGATATCGCCGGCGCAATTGACGGTGCGATGTTGGCCAAGATGCGCAACGGTGGCGCTGCCTGCACAGCCGCCAACAGATTTTTTGTGCACGAAAAAATCTACGACGAATTTGCCGACGGCTTGACAGCGCGGATGAATGCTCTCGTTTTGGGTGATGGGCTCGACGCAAAAACCTCAGTCGGACCATTAGTTTCTAAGTCACAGCAACAACAAGTATCGAAGTTAGTTGAAGAGGCTAAAAGTTTTGGGGCAAAAGTTGCGTGCGGCGGCAACGTATCAACCGATGGATCTTTCGGTTACTTTCCTACAGTGCTCACAGATGTTTCGTTTGACGCACCAATTTTGCAGACAGAAATTTTTGGGCCAGTTGCGCCGCTGGTGCGATTCAAAGATACCGACGATATTTTGGCGCACGCCAACAACGTTGAGCATGGACTTGTTTCGTATGTATACACCCGTGATTTGGGTCGGGGCATGCGAGTTGCCGAGTCGCTTGAATCTGGAATGGTTGGCTTAAATCGCGGGCTAGTTTCAGACCCGGCTGCGCCTTTTGGTGGCGTCAAGCAATCTGGTCTCGGTCGCGAAGGAGCGCACGACGGTTTGTTGGCTTTCCTTGAAACCAAATACGTTGCGGGAAACTGGTAAAAAACTATTCGCGTGGCGTCTTGCGCGCGATGCTAACTGCCCACCAAATAAGCGGAATTTGAAACGGCAGTCGCAAATAGGCAACTAATTGTTGCGAAAAATCTCGATCGCGCCAGTCGTAGGCCATATATATGTTTCCTGGGTATACAGACAAAAAAAGTAATACTGCTCCCGATCCTGCGAGTCGTCTCGTGCGCGGAATAAATAAACCGATTGCCACAGCGAGTTCGGCAACTCCGCTCGCATATGTATAGAAAGTTGCGTTTCCAGGCAACCAAGGCGGGATGAGCGGGTTGAATCGATCGCGGACAATGAAGTGTGCCACGCCAGTGAAGCTAAGAAAAGTTGCAAGTATTTGTGGTGAAAACCGAGAGATTTTTTTTAACATTCGTACATAATGCCACGAACCAGGCGCAAAATCTGAAACAATGTCTGATAGTTAATAATTTTTTGGAGATACAACTTGGGCGATATCACCGACACTAGAACAAACTGGTTAGACCCAAATCAACTTGAACTAGTTCGCGGTCAAGTTCCACTCGTATATATAGATGCGATACCCGTGCGGGTTAATGATCTTGGCATAGTCACCCATGTCGGAATGCTTTTGCGTCAAGCTCCAGATGGCTCAATTTCGCGCACGGTAGTTTCGGGTCGCGTGCTACTCAACGAGCGAATTCGTGAAGCATTGTTGCGCCATCTTGAAAAAGACCTTGGTTCAATGGCTTTGCCTAACATTCCACTCAATCCGGCGCCGTTTACGATCGTTGAATATTTTACAGATCCAGAGATAAGCGGCTTTCATGATCCACGACATCACGCAGTGAGTTTGGCATTTGTCGTACCCGTTACCGGAGATTGTCAACCGTCGCAGCAAGCGCTTGACCTTGGCTGGTATACACCTGAGCAAGCAACAAGCGACCAGATGAAACTTGAAATGACAAGTGGTCATGACCGTTTGATTCGACTTGCTCTGGCTTCAGTCGGGGTGTTGCCCTAGTAAAACCTTCTTTTGATGGCTTTATAACTTACTATTTGTAAATGCTTTTTAAATCAATGCAACATAGTGCTTCTGCACTACGCACAGCATTGATCGGACAAAAGATGTTGAAGTTTAAAGCCAGAGAATCACTTGTCATTCATCCAAAAATTGGTCGCACTATCGAAGAATTGCGTGTCGAGAATCGAACACTAGAGATTATTTGGGATGATGGTCTCGTACTTAAAACAAAGATGGGTCTCAAAGGTTCGTGGAGAATTTTTCACGAAGGCGAAAGTTGGGGTGCTGAAAAGCGAACTGCCCAACTATTGATTGGCGTAAATGAGATTTCAGTTGTGTGCTGTGGTGCTATTGAAATTGAGTCATACCACGATTTTGATTTGCGTCGACATCCAATTCTTGGTCGACTTGGCCCAGATTTGTTAGATCAGAATGTAAATCTCGATGAATGTGTCAATCGGCTGATGGGATATGAAAACCCAGATGAAACTATTGCAGAAGTATTGCTTGATCAGCGAGTAGTTCGCGGAATCGGAAATGTTCATCGTTGCGAAATACTTTGGGCATGCGAGCTACATCCTTGGGCTAAAGTCAGTTCTCTCAGTCGCGATGATTGTCAAGAAATTATTTCGCTTGCAGCTGGCGTGTTGCAAACTAATTTTGATTTTTCGACAGCTGAACTTGCTGTCTACGGCAAACACGGAAAAATTTGCAGTCGGTGCGGTGGGCAAGTGCGCGTCACCCACCATGGTGAAGCAAATCGTGTGCTTTACTGGTGCGTCGATTGTCAGGTTCGACATACCGATGTCAATTCACTTGGAAATGTGATTAACCACGATGCACCGCGCCGCATTCACCCCGCCGAACATCTTTATCTTTCAGAAATAGCAAAAATTAAAAGATCAGTTAGAGGCAATTGAAGAAATAATATTTGTGCGTGTCGCACGCCATGCAGGAAACACCGCGGCAATGACGCCGATAATGAAAGACCCGATCAAAATAAAGATGGTGCTGGTTATCGGCAAGGTAAAGCCTCTGATGCCTGATTCGTTTAGCGAGATGACGATCACAACTCCGGTTACTATGCCGAGAAGCACCCCAGTTACGGCACCGAATAGTGATGTGATCACGCTCTCCCAACGAATCATGGTGCGAACTTGTGAGCGAGTCATACCAACCGCACGTAACAGACCGATTTCGTGTCTGCGCTCAAACACTGAAAGTAACAGCGTGATGATGATGCCAACGATGGCAATGATCACTGATAAAAACAACAAGCCGTAAATCAGCGCAAGAATTTGGTTTACCTGTGCAGCTTGTGAATCAATATATTCATTGCGACTTTCAAGTGTGCCGATGCCAATGTCAGAACTAATTGCAGAAATAGTTTTGCGTGCGTTCTCGTCACTTACGCCTTCAACAGTGCTGATGTAAACGAAACTGTCGAACAGCGGGGTGGTTGATCCTTCAAAAAGTTCTCGACTCACCGCATAGTTTCCGTACGCATTCTTGTAAGTGCCAGCAACTTTAAGTTGCATTGTCCGACCATCAATGAGAGTGACTTGCACACTTGAGCCCACGGGAAGTTTTTTCTTGATTGATTTATCTTGTTCGATTAAGATTTCGTTTTTACCCAAACTAGACTGCCTACCTTCAATCATCTCTAAGTCGTATAAACCTTTGGCGGTTTTTGGATTGAACACCAAAATGAACGGTGACTCGTCGCCAACTTTGGCTGCAATGAAACCGACGCCGGTTGCTGTTGCCACTTCTGGCAGTTGATCAATTTTATCGGTGATGATTGTTGGTATGCCACCAAAGCCGCGGCTGTCGACACTAAGTGCGTAGTCACCACGAAATGAACTGCCGATTGTTTCGCGAATTTCGCCTTTGATACTCGCAGCGAGCGCCGTAAACGCGGTAACTAGTGCGACGCCGATCAGAACAGGGGCCGCAGTGCGAGCAGTGCGCTTCGGGTTACGAGCAGCATTTTGTTGCGACATCACACCAGTGACGCCGCGAATTTTTGAGATTGGTTTGCCAAGCAACATTGCCACAGGTCTTGAAATCGCCGGCCCAAGAACAAGCACACCAGCAAAAACTGCGAGAACACCAAGACCCAAGAAAATTACTTTTGCGCCGTTCGCTGCTGCAAGGAGTCCGACAACGCCAACGACAAGAAACAAAACTCCGATGCGCACACGTCGACCAAGACCGGTGACGGTGTCGAGTGCGGTTTCGCGCATTGCTGCGAGTGGCGGCACACGGCCCGATCGCAGTGCAGGAAGAATCGCCGAAAGTGTGGTGATGACTGTGCCGACCAGCACTGTTGAGACAATTGCACTTGTATTTATTGTCAGACCAGTTGTCGGTATTTCAAGACCGATCGCGTTTAAGAGTGCACTCAACGCCTGAGACAGACCGATTCCGGCAATGAAACCAAGAATTGAGCCGAGCACGCCAACGATTACCGCTTCAATGATCAACGAGTTTGTAACTTGTCGACGACTTGCGCCGAGCGCGCGCAACAATGCACTCTCGCGCTGTCGCTGCGCTGCGGTTATTGAAAAAACATTGTAGATAACGAAGCATCCAACTCCGAGTGCAATAAATGAGAATGCGGTTAAAAATGTTGTGAAGAAACCTAAAACTTTTTTAATTTGACTTGTCGTCTCTTCAGTTATTTGTGCACCAGTTAAAGTTTCGAGTTTGTCGCTTCGGAGAAGTTTGGCGTTGATGGCTTTTGCCAGTTCTTCGTCACTAAGAGTGCCATCACCTTGAACCAAAAAAGCATCAACAAAACCTGGTTTGAGCAAAAACTCTGAAGCAGTTGGCTGATCAAAAAGTGCAAATGTTGCACCACCAGGAGAAGAGATATCGCCGTAGTTGGCGATGCCGACGAGAGAAAATTCGCGGGTACCTGTGAGTGCGTTGACGCGCACGGTGTCCCCAATTACAAATTTTCCGGCTTCCGAAGTTGCGCGGTCGAGCATCATTTCTTTTGGCCCAACTGGAAGCCGTCCGGTCTCAACATTCCACAAGCCCGCCGCACTAGACGATGCAATTCCTCCAAATGTTGGTGGACCCTGATCTTCACCCAATGGTTTGCCGTCTTTGCCGATTACTCGGGCATAACTTTGCATGTCTCCAACGGCCGCACTGACTCCAGAAACTTTGAGGATTGTCTCAAGTGCCGAAACTGGTGACGATGCGCGTTGCTCACCAAAACCCGTATCAACCGAATTTGTTGATCGCACATAGGCATCAACTTCGCGAAATATATCGGTGAACAAACGGTCAAAAGTGCTGTTGATCGTCGCTGAGAAAATTGAAGTGCCCGACAAAAATGAAGTGCCAAGAATAATCGCCAGCGATGTAAGCAGCAGTCGACCTTTGCGGGCCAATGTCATTTTTAGCGAGAGTCGAAACATTTGTGTAACTCGACTTATTCGCCTAAATGTTTCAGATAGTCGAGAACCTTTTCAGGTGTCGGCTCTAACATTTCGCCGGCGACATGACCATCGGCAAGAAATACGATTCGGTCGGCATAACTTGCCGAGACCGCATCATGTGTGACCATCAGGATTGTTTGTTTTAGGTCGGTAACTGCGCGGCGCATGAACTTCAGAATGTCAGAGCCTGACTTTGAGTCAAGGTTGCCAGTTGGCTCGTCGGCAAAAATAATTTCAGGTTGTGTTGCCAGTGCACGGGCTACGGCGACTCGTTGTTGTTGACCGCCCGAGAGTTCGCTTGGGCGATGCTCAAGTCGGTCGTTGAGCGAGATCGTGTCAATTACTTGTTTGATCCACGCTTCGTCACCAGATTTTTTGCCCAGTGAGAGCGGCAGTGTGATGTTTTCATAGGCACTTAATGTCGGAATCAAATTAAAACTCTGAAAGACAAAGCCAACTTTTTCGCGACGCAGTTTCGTGATTTCTTTGTCGCTCAATTCTGACAAGTCCGTTTCGCCGATAAAGACTTTGCCTTGAGTTAGCGAGTCCAGGCCGGCGATGCAGTGCATCAGCGTCGATTTGCCCGAGCCACTCGGGCCCATGATCGCGCTGAACTTGCCGCGTTCAAAACTCACACTGACATTGTCAAGGGCTCTGACTTCGTTTTCGCCACTGCCGTAGATTTTTGAAGCCGATTCTGCGCGCGCCGCAATCCTTGTGCTATTCATGACGACTTATGCTATGCCATAAACTGACCGCTTATTTTGGCTGTGGAAGAACTCTCAGATAACTTTTGATTGTTTTCCATCCCTGAGGAAACAATTTTTTTGCATCTTCATCTGAGACTGCGCCACCAATAATTACATCCTCGCCGTTCTTCCAGTTCGCGGGTGTGGCAACTTTGTGTTTCGCCGTCAATTGCAACGAGTCGATCACACGCAAGATTTCGTCAAAATTGCGACCAGTTGACGCTGGGTATGTGATTGAAAGTTTGACTTTTTTATCTGGGCCAACCACAAATACGCTGCGCACAGTAAGCGTGTCGTTGGCATTTGGGTGGATCATGTCGTATAGATTGCTGACATTGCGGTCTGAGTCGCCAATCATTGGAAAGTTAACTGCGGTGCCTTGTGTTTCGGCGATGTCGGCCTCCCACTTGTTATGCGATTCAACCGAGTCGACTGATAGTCCCATTACTTTGACATTGCGCTTCTCAAATTCTGGTTTAATTTTTGCAACATATCCCAACTCTGTCGTGCAGACCGGTGTGAAATCTTTCGGGTGGCTAAATAGCACGCCCCACGAGTCGCCAAGCCAGTTGTGAAACGAGATTTCGCCCTGAGTGGTGTTGGCTGTGAAGTCTGGGGCGGTGTCGCCCAATCGAATAGTCATATTTGTTGTTTCCTTTTGGATGTTGTGCTTGTAGTAATTGGCTTGCAGGTAATGGCTGGTCAGCGTAGCCTAAT
>CAMATY010000040.1 GCA_945861325.1 Ferrithrix thermotolerans DSM 19514 | reverse complement strand
CTCGGAGTGATCGGTGCAACTGTTGCTGGAGGCTATGCAGAGTTGTGCCTCGTTCCTGAAACGCACGTTCATCCAATTCCAGGTTCAATGACGTGGCATCGTGCTGCGACATTTCCAACAGCCTGGCTTACGGCATGGCATGCGATTTTCGAGGTCGGCAAGTTGCAGCGCGGTGAAACAATAATGATCCATGCTGCAGGATCTGGGGTTTCTGTGGCAGCAATCCAACTGGCGAAATATGCTGGTGCAACGGTGCTCGCTACCGCAGGAACCGATGAGAAATGTGAACAGGCTCGGAAGATTGGTGTGGACTTTACGTGCAACAACAGAACATCCGACGTCACAGCATGGGCTAGAGAAGTTACCGGCGGAGTCGGTGTTGACATTGTTTTCGATCATGTCGGTCCAGCCCTATGGGCTCAATCAATGTTCTCTCTCAAACCGCGTGGGAGGATTGTTAATTGCGGCAACACGACGGGCGACTCGGCAACAATTCCTTCGCTTGGATTTATGTTCCATATGGGGATTCAAATTCTTGGTTCAGATCCTTATCGATTCAGTGAATTTGCTCAAGCATGGAAAGTATTTACAGAAGGAAATTTTCAGTCACCGATTGACAGCATTTTCCCACTTTCTCAGGGCGCACAGGCACAAGAAAAAATGCTGAGCAATAATGTTTTTGGCAAAATTTTGCTAGAACCATAATTCGCCCATGACAGACTCTCCATATCCTGAACTTAAAAAAACGCACACGATGGCCCATACTGGGCGCCCATGGCGCGATCGTAAACCACCTCCTTCAGCTGGGGTTTGGGGCGTTATTCAGGGATTCGGTAATTATTGGACGCTTGTTGCCGCAATCGATTTAGGCGTTTTTGATGCGATGGAGAGTAATCAGGTGAATACTGCTGCCTTGCTCGCCAAAGAACTTGACGTTGGGCTCGAGCCCCTCCGTCACTTGCTTGATGCTCTAGTCAGTCTTGGATATTGCGATCAAGTCAATGATTTTTATGAGTTGACAGAAACATCCGAGCGTTATCTCACAACCAACGGTCCAGCTTCGATGGCAGCACTCGTTCGCGGTGCGCCAGGACCGCATCAAAATTGGACCCAATTAGCGAGCACCATTCGTACGGGGATTGTGAGAGAGCCAGTTGAAAATGACATGGCCGCGTTCTACGGCCCACTTGTTGAAGCTACATATCCAACACAATTGCGCGCATCCACTCGTTTAGGGTTACGACTTGGTTGGACACGCAGACCAAATCTCAAAGTTCTTGATTTGGGGGCCGGGATGGCTCCGTGGGCAATCGGAGTTCTACAGTCGTCGCCGGGCTCAACTGCGGTTATTAATGACATTCCAGGAGTGATTGAATTGGCACAGAAAACAATTAATCGTTTAGATCTCTCGGCCCGCGTCGAATTTCGTCCCGGGAGTTTTCACGAAATTGATATCGAAAAAGATCAGTATGACATCGTTGTGCTCGGTAATGTATGTCGTACCGAAGGTGATCACTTGAGTCAGTCGCTAATCGCACGAGCGCACGAAGGCCTTAAACAAGGTGGTTCAATTTTGGTCGTGGACTATTTTGCGGATAATACTCGCAAATTCAATCCGTTCGGCGTGCAAATGGGGTTAACTATGCTGGCTAACACAAAGCGAGGTGGAATGCTGACCAATGAGCAAGTGGTGGGGTGGCTTAAGCGTGCTGGATTCGGTGCGATCAGACTCATGGAACCAATTGGTGTTCACTTTGTCTATGTCGCCGACAAAACCCCGCGCGCGTTTACAAATTAGTGTCATTTAAGGAGAATCAATGAGCGAAACAACCCCAACTACGTGCGATGTTCTTATTAAAGGCTGGTATGTAGTAACTATGAATGCCGATCGCGACATCATTCGTAACGGTGCGGTCGCAATTAATGGTTCGAAGATTGTTGCAGTTGGTAAAACCGCAGATCTTGAAAGACGCTATGTACCAAAGCGAGTAATCGGTGGTGACCATTTCGTTATCACCCCAGGTCTAATTAATACACATATCCACGTCACTGGAGAGCCCTTGACGCGTGGCTATGTTCCCGATGACACACCGTTCGTTGAGAATGTATTCCAATGGCTTTGTCCGTTGTATTCTGTTTTCAACGCTGAAGAAGAGCGGATGTCTGGTCAACTTGCGGCGGTAGAAATGATGCGCTCAGGAACCACCACATTTCTTGAAGCTGGGACGATTCGTTTCCTTGACGAGGTGGTCGACGGGCTTGTTGAAGTCGGAATCCGTGCTCGTGTTGGTCAATGGGTTTGGGATTTACCCCCGGAACCGTCGGTCTATAGACAAAGTACAGATGCAGCCATAGCAAATTTAGAAAAACAACTAAACGTGCACAGGTCACACGGCGACGACCGAATCGCAGCGTGGAGCATTCTGGTTGGTCACACAACATGTAGTGATCCGCTCTGGAAAGCAGCAAAGTCACTCGCAGACGAGTACAAGGTGGGTCTTAGTTTCCACATGTCACCCGCACAGATAGACCCGGATGGATTCATCGCAGAGTTTGGTCAGCGTCCAATGGCTCACTTGGCTGAGTTAGGTGTGCTCGACAAAAATGTGGCGATCACACATTGCGTGCGAATCGACGATTCAGAAATGGCTTTGATGGCTGCTGCTGGCGTGAGCGTTGCGCATTGCCCTACGACTGCACTGAAAGTGAGTTATGGCATAACCCAAGTGGGTAAATTTCCAGAAATGGTGCAGAACGGCATCAATGTGAGTATCGGCACTGACGGTAATAATGCTTCCAATTACTCTGACTTAATGAGAGCGACATATCTTGTCGCCGGTTTGTTCAAAGATGCGCGGATGGACCCACAGATGTTTCCCGCAGAGAAGGCTTTTGAGATGGCAACGGTGTCAGGTGCAAAAACGATGTTAATGGAAGATCAAATCGGTTCAATCGAAGTTGGTAAAAAAGCTGATCTCATCTTGCACGACACTGATCGACCTGAATGGCGTCCGTTACTTAATGTGATGAACCAATTGGTCTGGTCTGCCGATGGCAGGGGAGTTCACACGGTCATCATTGATGGCAAAGTTGTTGTAGAAAACGGTCACTGTACGACGATTGACGAAGAACGTCTTTGGGCGATATCTCAAGTCATGGGCGAAAATATCACTGCTCGCTCTGGTCTGCCTGACAAAGCGAAATTTCCGGTTTGGTAATACGGCATTAAAAGTTGTTACTAAGCCAAGCCAGCCTGTTGCTTAAACATTTGACTGTCCCAGTAATCCACTCGTTTTGCGATTAAGTCATTAATTACCTCAAAGTGCATCGCGCCCCGAATCACAACCTGGTTACCATTTATTTTTGCCTTTAATGTGTAAGCGACCCAAACGTGCGTGCCTTCTGCGGAAATTTGCTCGACCTCATATGACAAGTCTGGCATTGAAGAAATAAACCCCGGAAGTCGACGAAGATACTCGTCTTTGCCGGTGCAACTAGATCCGAGCGCAGAAGTGTGCTCGTTTATGAAATCGGTCGCCACGTGAGATGCGACTTTACTCGCATCCGCAGTAGCAAATGATGCTAAATATGAGACACAAATTTTTGTGGGTGTCAGCATTAAAGCGAGATCAACCCCAAACTTCTTGCGCCTTAGCGTAGACACCTTGATCGTAGGAAAATTCAATCATATTTCCGTCGGGATCTTTTAAGGCGCAGATGTAACCAATTGGTGGGGGCATCATCGTGGGCGGCCAAACCAGACATCCTTCAGCCTCACCCCTTCGAGCAATTTCCTCGACTTCTGCTTTGCTTGTGACTTCAATGCCGATGTGAGCAAACGGCGCCATAATTGGTTGTTGACCCTTGTCATGGTCTTTTGTGAACGAGACAAGAACCAATATAAATGGTTTATCCCCTTGGTCGGAGTGGCCAAGCCACGCACTCTCACCGTCTGGGTCGGTACGACGATCAAGTAACTCAAGCGGGGTGAAACGCGTGTACCAATTAATAGTCGTATCTAGATTTGTTGATGGCAGTGCAATGTGTGTCCACCGCATTGATGCCGGGTGTTTTACATAAACATCAGCCAAGGAATCATTCACGAGTCATTCCTTCCTTGATCTCTGGATTATCTCCGCCCATAGTCCAAGTCACCAAGGTATTTCCCCACGGATCGACAAATGCGCCACTAAATCCGTTGAATTCTTTCCAGTAGTGATTTCGCCACAATATCTTTGCGCCAAGGTTCTTAGCAGTGTTTAAGATCCGTTCCTCAGAGTCGTCCTTGCTCACAAGAATCCATACACGGGCAGACCGACCGATGCGACTTAACTCTCTTGGTTCAACCCCATTTGTATCTGGGTGCGGACGGGCGTTAGCGACATTAAATATACCTAGGTGGAGATTGCCAATTTTCGAATCGGTACCATCTGGGTTCTTAAATTGACCACCAGGGACAATACGGTGAAAGACATTTGGTGGTCGACCCTCGACCTCCCATCCAAAAACTTCAGCATAAAATTCTGCTGAACTTTGTGGGTTGTCTGAAGCTAGGTCTACGAAAATTAGAGAGTTTGGAATAGTCACGCCGACAACTCTACATTTGGTGTGACTGGTCCACCAAAACCCTCAGTTTCATTAAGGTATGATTTTTAAGCCTTGCCGAAGGTGGCCAAAAAAAATTGAGCACGCGCAGTTAGTTCAGCACGTAGTGCCGGCTCGTCGACCATCAGGCTTGATCCGTTACTCACCACGTGTTTCCCATTTACCACTACATCAGAAACACTCCGACCATCGCTAGCCCAAATCAATTGGAGCACAGGGTCAGGACTGATCGGAGTCCACTGCGGCCCATCGGTCGAATGAATCACAATGTCTGCAAGCTTGCCGACTTCAATTGACCCAATCAGATGGTCCATGCCGATTGCTTGCGCCCCGCGAATAGTCATTAGGTCAAGAGCGTCATGAGCAGAAGTGATTGCGAAATCTCGTTCACCATCTCGTGTCAGACCCGCGAATAAGGCGGCAGTTCGGATCATGTCAATTGCGTCGCCAGCATTTTCGCTGTCACATCC
Organism: Ferrithrix thermotolerans DSM 19514; assembly: GCA_945861325.1. Classification (GTDB taxonomy): domain Bacteria; phylum Actinomycetota; class Acidimicrobiia; order Acidimicrobiales; family Ilumatobacteraceae; genus BACL27. Next base: position 7,154 of record CAMATY010000040.1, on the reverse strand, counting down.
AAGAGCGATGCGAGCGTTGCGTCTAATCAGATCTGCATGACGACCGTAACCGGTGATTCCTTGAGCCAGCCTCAGATACGCCCACGGGCAACTTACAACAGCAGTTCCAGCCTCAATTATTAGATTTGTTTCTATTTCATCAATATGTACTGCATGAGCCAGCAACACGTGATCGCCCAAAACACCTAAATCGTGAAAGTGGGTGATTGGTCGTTTTCCAGTCCGCGAAAGATACGACTTGACATCGTCCTCATGGGGAGCGATATGAAAGGTCAGATGCGTTTGATAGTCACGAGCTAATTGTGAAGCTTTAGTAACAAGTTCATCTGACATCAAGTCATGGCCAACGAGAGTCACCCAGGCAGTGACCAAATTGTCTGATGCCTTGCCACCGAAGTCTTCAAGAAGTTGCTTTTGTCTCTCAAGTACGACCGAGGTTGGCGCAACTTGTGGACCCTGTCCGATATCCCAACCCCAACGGCCAACTGTGCCACGAGCACCGACGTCGACAAATGCACTTGCAACTTCATGTGGATGCGCCACTGTTCCAGCTTCAACTGTGAATGTCACACCATTTGAAAGTGCCTCAACCAAACCTGCGGTCGCAGAAAGCCGATCATCTGTTGCAGTGAGCAGTTCATGCAAAGGAACAATCCACTTGAATATTGCGTCATTGCTTGAAATAGTGTCTGGTATCGCGGACCTCAAATAACGATCTCCTGTTAAATGCTGATGCGCATTTATATACCCAGGCGTGACAACGCTTGTTGGAGTTCCGATCACAGAGATGTCTGGAAACTTTCGGCGCATCTCCTCAAAGTCACCGATTTCCGAGATGACACTATCTGTGATGGCGACGGCAGAGTTTTTGAGCACATCGCGGCGACTGTTGATGGTCGCAACAAATCCGCCACGGACAATTAGTGAAGGAATATTCGTGTTGCTAGTATTTAATTCCATGGGTCGCATTCTGTCTGACAATGCTGAACTCCACAACTATTGGTACGTAGTCGCTCGGTCGGCGGATCTCACCGCAGCCCCAATTAGCGCGACTCTTCTCGGAAAGCAGATGGTCCTTTGGCGAGATGAAACTAACGCTGTTAATTCAGCATCAGATCGTTGCCCCCATCGAGAAGCGGTGTTGTCTCATGGGAGAGTTGAAGACGGATGCCTTGTGTGCCCATATCACGGTTGGACATTTTCTGCTGGTGGCAAATGTGTCAAAGTTCCATCTTCGACCAAAGACATACCTCCACCGCCAAAAGCTCAACTTGTCAAATTTCAGTGCTCGGAGAAATATGGACTGATCTGGGTTTGTTTAGGTACACCAAAGTTACCAATTCCGACGATAGTTCAAGATGCAGATCCATCATTTCGTCGCATCAACACGATCGTCGATAAATGGAAGACCTCTGCCACGAGGATGACAGACAATTTTTTAGATATGACCCATTTTCCTTTTGTCCACACCACGACATTTGGTCGAGCGCAAGATACGGTAGTCCCGAAGTTTGAGTTGAGTCAACTAGACGAAAGTTGGTATGGCTTTTTCTTTGAAATTGATGCAAATAATGAAAGTGGTGGAACTGCTGTTTCAAACAGTTCAGAGTCTGTGGTCCACAGAAAAATGACAACTGGCTTTAATCTTCCATTTAATGTTCTTACAACTATCAAGTATTCTTCGGGTCTTCAACATATTTTGCTGTTGATCTCAACGCCTATTGACGACCTAAATTCATATTTCACTTTCGTAGTATGGCGCAATGATGACTTTTCTATTGATGCCGAAGAGATCACTCGCTTTGATTACGCAATCGGCGCAGAAGACAAACGTATGCTTGAAACCTTGCCAGGTGTCCTCCTGCTTGGTCAGACTGACTTGGTCAGCGTGCAAGCTGACAAATGCAGCGTTGAGTGGCGACGGCGACTCACTAGTCTGATGGGGATTTAGTGCGACAACCACCTCAAAGCTTATCTTTCTAACCAGCCACGTCTCATCTTTTATTTAGACGTTGAGTGACCTGACCTTATAAGTTGCGGAGACGCTTTTAGGGCTTTGGCTCAGTTTTTGGAGCGCTTGCATTGTACGAAAAGATTCAGGGGATTACATTTTACTTAGATCTACCTCAACTTGGTTGCAACTTACGAAACAGGTTTTGGCTTGTTGGGTTGGTTTTCGTGGCGTGACGACTTCAGAATACGCCCTCTTTGACGAGTCGAGCATAGCGGCGGCGCCACTCCACAGAGGCTTTGTCGGACTGTACGTCCACAAGATGGCCCTGATCCAAAGACAATTCACCACGCAATCGCTCGAGCATGGAGCGATCCTCATCTGTTACAGCCAATTCGAAATCAACTATCTCCCTACCAGACGTTTCAACATTATCGTTGCGCCACAGCACGAAGGTGTAGTAGCTCTTTTTTTGTGTGATCGGCGATGCTGTCATGAACAATGTTTGTTTAATACCGTTTGCATATGTCATTGTGCTTCTAACTGAAAACGGTAGACAAAATCCTGTGGACATCTGCAGGCTGATAACGTCGTCACTATGTCCAGACATTATCTGCGCCCCATCTGAATTATTGATTACAACGTCATACTCGTAGCCATAAAATGTTTCATCAAGTTGTGTGAGTTGAAAACGTGGAACAACTTTTTCCTGATCACGACCAAAGGTCCCACGATGGGTGTATGGAAAGTGCGATACATCAAGCATGTTGTCGATCATGCGAGTTGGGGAGCAATGCCATATTTGGATTGGGGTGTTTAAACGCGTGAATGATTGATCCGAATCAACCCCTAAGCGGGGAACGTTTTGACGGGGCTCGCCTGGGCAGAGCCACAAAAGACCATAATGTTCCTCTATCGATGCCATCGCTAGATGTGCTGATTTTGGAATCGGTATTTCCGGACGCGCAGAGGGAATCTCAATACACATTCCTTCTTTGCCAAATCGCCACCCGTGATAGGCGCAAGTGATACATCCATCCTTTAGTTCCCCTTCAGACAGCGGCGCCTCTCTATGCGGACATCTGTCGCGGGTAGCCGTCAAGGAACCATCTGATGCACGCCAAATCACATAATCGATTTCACGGAGAGTTACTCGAAGTGGACCACTGGCACTCAATGTTGCTTGGTCGACAGTTCCAACCACATACCAGCAATGATCTAGATGATCCGAGGGTTTATCAACTATTCCTGTCCTTAGTTCCACGAGTTTATTTCCTTTCGTCAAAAGTCCTGTCAGAAGTGAGATTATAGCCCTCAGGGTTTCAGTGCTTACTTTGAGTCTCGCTTTGAAATTCGCCGATATTTAAGGGGCAGACTAAGTTCTAATTGATGGTTACCTCTGCTAATTCGCAAGATTTTTCGTTGACAGGCCTGCGTGTGCTTGTTACGGGCGGTGGCTCGGGTATCGGCAAAGCAATCGCCGATGCAATGACGCAGGCTAGGGCACGTGTTGTTGTCTGTGATGTCAACGATATGACAAAGCCAAATTATGTTTGTGATGTTTCAAAATCGAGTGATGTCGCAACTATGTTCGCGGCGATTCAACGCGACCTTGGTGGCCTTGATGTTTTGGTAAACAATGTCGGTGTGCCGGGGCCAACCGCGCGGGTCAACGAAATGGACGCCGAAGCCTATGACGAGTGCGTGCGCATAAATCTGGGCGGCACATTTCGTTGCACTAAGGCTGCTGTGCCGATGTTGCTCAAGACTCGCGGTTCAATCATCAATATTTCGACAAGTGCCGGAATTTTCGGCTATCCGTTGCGTTCGCCGTATGTCGCCGCAAAGTGGGGGATCATCGGGTTGACAAAATCTTGGGCAATGGAACTCGGCGCTGACGGTGTTCGATGCAACGCGATTTGTCCTGGCTCGGTGAGCGGCCCACGCATGGATGGCGTGATCGAGCGAGAAGCCGCCGCAACAGGCGTGAGCCCGCAGAGCGTTCGCACCGGTTATGAAAATCAGGTTTCAATGAAAACATTTATCGACGCCACAGACATCGCCGCGGCAGCCGTTTTTTTAAGTTCGCCCGCGGCGAGGTTCATCACTGGCCAGGTTTTGCCAGTGGATGGCAATATTGAAACAATGCGCGCCTAGTATTTTTCGGGGGACAAATCATGCCAGCAATCAAACTTGACGGCTCGGTAACGCTAAAGAATCTATTTAAGTCGTACGGCGACCGAGTAGTGGTCAACGATGTTTCTCTTGAAATTAAAGCCGGCGAGTTCTTTTCGATGCTTGGCCCGTCTGGCTGTGGCAAAACAACAACGTTACGAATGATCGGCGGCTTTGAGCGCCCCGATAGTGGAAATGTATTTATCGACAATCGTGATGTCACGCGCGACGAGCCAGAAGAGCGGCCGTTGAACACGGTGTTTCAGAATTATTCGCTGTTTCCGCATTTAAACGTAAAAGAAAATGTCAAATTTGGTTTGCGTTTCGAGAACTCGTTCACCAAAAGTGCCAAACCGGCCGACCAACGAGTCGGTGAGGCACTTGAATTGGTGCAACTTGAAAAATTCGGCGAACGTCGTGTGCATCAACTTTCAGGTGGCGAGCAGCAGCGTGTGGCCTTGGCTCGTGCGCTGATACTTGAGCCCAGTGTGTTGTTGCTCGACGAGCCACTCGGGGCGCTTGATGCGCAATTGCGCGCCAGATTGCAAATTGAATTAGCGACCTTGCAACGCCAAATCGGCATCACCTTCGTCTATGTGACACATGATCAACACGAGGCATTCACCATGAGCGATCGCATTGGTGTGATGCGCGATGGGCGATTGCTGCAGGTTGGAGCACCACGCGAACTATATGAATCACCAAACTCGGTTGAGGTTGCCCAATTCATCGGCGCCGCCAACTTGATTGCTGGCGAGGTCACTGCGCGTGGCGTTGTCGAATTTTCAGGTGAAAAGTTTGTTGCCCCAGAATCTGCGCCGCTCGGTAAAGGCACGATGATGATTCGCCCCGAACGCATTCGCATCGGCTCGGGTTCACATAAAGCAACAATTGAACGCGTAACTTTTGCTGGTTCAAGTTTGCGTGTTGCGCTCAAACTTGGGACGGCAACTATCAATGCTGAGGTGCCGAATGATGAAGCTTCGGCAAGCCTGATTGCGGGTCAAGAAACAACGATCGATGTTCTGCCCGACGCAGTGCGTGTATTGCCTCTGGCGAACTAGCTAACTAGCTAGCTATCTAGCTATCTAGCTATCTAGCTATCCATTCGCGTAACATCGGCAAGTGCTGCTCTTAGGCCACCGCGTTCGCCCTGTCGCTTGCGCCAGGTCGACAAACCGAACAATCCGATGATCAGCACTGTGAATGAAGTCAGCACGAGAAGCGTCGCCAGCGCATTGAGCGCAGGCGTGGCACCGCCACGAACCGACGAATAGATTCGCAACGGCACAGTCTCTGAACCGACGCCAGCCGACAGAAAACTTGTGATCACAAAGTCGTCGATCACGGTTGCAAACACGACTACGAGACTTGCCATCACCGAAGGCCAGAGCATCGGCAGCAGCACGAAGCGCAACGCTTGCCAGCGAGTCGCACCCAAATCGCGTGCCGCTTCTTCGAATGATGCGCCGATAGAAACGAGTCTGGCGCGCACAATGACGACGACACTGGCCAGTGCAAATGTGACATTGCCCAACAACTGAGCTACGAAACCAAGAGGCACGGCCGTAAATAGCCGCGTGAAAGTTAATAGCAGTGCGGCGCCCACGACAATTTCAGGCGTGATTAGTGGTGCTGAAGTCAAGCCCTGCACAAAGTTTGCACTTCGGCCGCGAATGCGCTGCGAGCCGATCGCCAACGCGATGCCGAGCGGAGTGACGACCACCAACGTTGTGAATGCCAACACGAGCGAGTTGGAAATTGCATTTTGGGTTTCATCGTTGCGAAAAATTGAGGCGTATGGGTCGGTGATCCACCAGCGCAACGAGAAGCCTTGCCAAACCGTGCGACTTCGACCGTCGTTGAATGAATAAACCACGGCGATGATCACCGGCACGAGGCTCCAGATGATGTAGCCCCAAATCACAAAAGCAAGTGGCGAGCCACGTCGTTTAGTCGTGTTGCTCATGCTGTTATCTCGTTACTTGTCGAGATTGTTGGCGGGTGCTGCGCAAATAAAACGACATGAACAACAGCAAGAACAACGACAGTGCGAGCACGAGCAGCGCACCATTTTGTGGCTGAGTGCTGGCATTCAAAAAGAAATCGATCTGGTTACCAATCATTTCGGTGCTGGGTGAACGAGAGAGCAAATCATTTGTGTAGTAGTCGCCGAACATTGGCAGTGCGATCAAAATGCCGGCGGCGACCAGGCCTGCTTTCGACATTGGCAAAGTGACCAATCGAAACGCTTGACGCGGTTTTGCGCCGAGGTCGCGTGCCGCATCGACCAAGCGCCAATCAAGGCGCTCAAGTGTGGCGTAGAGCGGCAATATTAGAAACGGGATGTATCCATAGACCAGACCCAAAGTCACTGTTATCGGTGAGCCGTCAAGCCAGTTGTAGTTGATGCCGAAATTGCGCATGAACCGCGTGAACAATCCGTCGACGCTGAGCAGGTTGACCCAAGCCAGCATGCGCATCAAATAGTTGACCCAAAACGGCACGATGATCAGCACCAGCAAAAGTAGTTTGTGTTTGCCGGCGTGTCGCGCCAAAAAATAGGCGATTGGAAACCCGATTATGAAACACAACGTCATCGCGCAGACGACGTAGATAACAGTGCGAATCGCTACGCCTCGCAATGGGCCTGTTGCAAGGCTCGTGAAAATTTGTTTTGCTTGCACGAAATCCCATGACAGAGGGCTCCATTGCGGCACGGCGTCGCGAAAGATTGGATCAATCGTGCCGAATGCAACGCAGGCGACCGCGTAAAACGGAATCACGAATAGCACGGTTAGCCACACTGTGCCCGGAATTGCGAATCCTGCCCAAAGGCGAGGCGAACTTTTCAAATTAGCTTGCGTCAGCCCGCGGTAAAGCGTGTCCATTGTTCGAGCCACAGCGAATCGACCGTTGGCTCAAGTGAAACCTGGGCGAGACCAGCGTCGTATTTCTCTGGAGTGACTAGTGCTTCAATCAGCGACTCGGGGATCGTGCCGCTTGAGATCAAGAGATCAACGGTGAT
>CAMATY010000039.1 GCA_945861325.1 Ferrithrix thermotolerans DSM 19514 | reverse complement strand
GGATTCACAGAATTTGTCGGGTTGCCGTTTGTGCACATGGCTTCGCCGATTTATTTGCAACATAAATCGCGTCGTGGTCCGACTTTTAGAGAAACAGTGTTGATGCATGCGATTGCACGCATCGCGTATCACGGGCTGATCGACAACATTCAGGTGTCGTGGACAAAAGTTGGTCACGCTGGAGCGACGCAGTTATTGCAAGCAGGCTGCAACGATCTGGGCGGAACTTTGATGAACGAAAATATTTCTCGTGCCGCTGGTGCGAGTCACGGCCAAGAAATGACCGAGCAATCGTTCAGAAAAATTGTTCAGCCACTAGGTCGAACGTTGCGCCAACGCTCTACTCTTTACGATAAGAATGCAGAGTTCGCGTCGCACTAACCACTGATTTAGCGGCTTGATAACACGCGAGTTTGTTCAATATCAAGTTTGAGTTGCATTTTTAGGGCATCAATGTTTTCAAATTTTCGTTCGCCACGCAAGAAATGCGTGAATGTGAGTTTGACTTTCTCGCCATAAAGATTTTCAGAAAAATCAAGTAAGTGCGCTTCGAGCATTGAGTGATCGGCGTGTTCGAAAAAAGTTGGCCGTCGTCCTAAATTAATCGCGCAATTATGTTTAGTTCCATCTTGGCGAACAAATACGCCCGCATAAACACCGTCTGCAGGTATGCAGATTTGATTCGGTACCTCAATGTTGGCAGTCGGGAAACCAATCGCTCTGCCGCGTTCGTCGCCGTGCACGACTACGCCTCTCACTTCAAAATGGTGGCCGAGTAATTGTGTGGCTAGTTCGACCTGACCGCCAGCCAAAGCACGCCGGATTGCAGTGCTGCTGACAGGTTCGTCCACCCCATCACCACGGCTAATCAACTCAATTGGTGCGACATCAAAGTCAAATTTTGGACCAAGTTCGCGCAACAGTGCAACATTGCCGCCACGTTTATAGCCAAAGTGAAAGTCTTCGCCGATGATTACACGCTTGGCTGATAATCCATCAACGAGAACCCGCTTAACGAAATCATTTGGTGCCTCGCGACTTGAATTTTCGTCAAATTTGACAATACATGTGGCGTCAAGGCCCGTTGATGCGAGCAATTCAAGTTTTTGATCAATGTCAGTCAACAAAAGTGGTGCAGATTCAGGTCGCACAATGCTTGCTGGATGGCGATCAAAAGTTACGACGACACTGCGAGCATCAAGTATTTCGGCTTGCTGACGAACTTGTTCAATTACTGCTTGATGGCCCCGATGCACACCGTCGTATGCGCCAATCGTTACAACACTTCGACGCTTTTTTGACTCACCACCGAAATCAAAACTTGAGTCATTAATAATGATCATTGATTTCACGATACTGCGTTGGCCATTACGACGCTTGGCTTAGCTCGCCCCGTAGTGCTCGCCTCGTAAATCGCCAGTACAGCATTATTTTCTTCGACCAAAACCCACGGCGCTGGTGAATCAAACATTTCTAATTCGCGGCCATTTTTGATCATCGCCTTCATCTCGTCAGTAGCAATGACCCGGCTCATCGTTCGCACCGCCGTAACCGGCTCGTGCAAGACAACTTTATCTAACGGCGAAGCCTCGCTTTGCAAAAAAGTTCCAACTGCAGTGCGCCGAAGATTTCTTAAATGTGCTGAGCCACCGAGCGCTCGACCCAGGTCGTCTGCAAGTGACCTTATATATGTGCCGGAAGAACACCGGACTTCTACGCGCACGACTCCTGGCTCAGCAATTTCAATTACTTTGAATTCGTGGATCATTAGATTGCGCTCGCTGCGCTCAACTTCGATTCCTTGTCGGGCCAACTCATGCAATCTCACACCGCCAACTTTTAACGCCGAGACCATTGGCGGAACTTGCTTTATTTCGCCGACAAAATTCGCCGCAACCACGCGTCGAATTTCTTCAATTGTCACACTTGACATGTCGTGCGTTGCAGTAACAGTGCCAGACGAGTCAAGAGTTGAAGTTGAAGAACCTAGGACAATCTCGCCGGTGTAAGTTTTATCAAGCCCAGATAAAAAAATTAAAAGCCGAGTTACATATCCGACACCAACCAACAACACACCCGTCGCATCAGGGTCAAGTGTGCCTGCATGACCGATGCGTCGCTCGCCTAGTTGTTTGCGCAATACATTGATCACATCGTGACTCGTCATGCCTGCGGGCTTGTCGACTATCACTAACCCGTGTCGAGTTGGTGGCCTACGCCGAGCCACGAAAATCAGCTCTCAGATTTCTTGTCACCAAAAAGTTCTTTGCGTCGAATTTCGTCTTGCCGCAAAACTTCGTCAATGCGTTGTGCCGCACGAATTGCATCGTCCGGGCGAAACTGCAGAATTGGTGTGCGTCGCGCACGAACCTGATCTGCTATCACGCTTTGCAATCGCTTGCGGTGGTCGTTTAATGCCTCAAGAATCTGTTCATCCCCATCTTCGCCGTGTATCGAATCATAAAAGACGATGCCGCGATTCATTTCCGAGTCAACATCAACAGATGTAATCGTCAAAAATCCAAGGCGGTCATCATCGATTTTGGTAAGTTCATCAGCAATCACCTCGCGCAAGGTCTCGCTCAACCGAGCGGTTCTTGCAAAACGACGGCGAGTGTCCGTTCGCTGCACTTTCGGGCGTCTTCGTTGATTTGCCATACGCCGTTTAGGATACGGAGGTCATGGACTCAACGGCAGACTCTTCACAAACAGGGCGCGGGGGCTCAATTCCGGCTTATCGGTACAACGCTTCGCTAGCCGCTGCAATTGAGGCGAAGTGGCAAGACCGCTGGGATGCCAACAAAACTTTTGAGGCGCCCAACACAGCTGGCCCACTCGCAGATAAAGCAGCCGTTGCTGATCGCGAGAAATTATTTATTCTTGACATGTTTCCATATCCATCTGGTGCAGGTCTTCATGTTGGTCATCCGCTTGGGTATATCGCAACAGATGTCTTCGGTCGATACAAACGAATGACTGGCAAAAATGTTTTGCACTCAATCGGCTACGACTCATTTGGTTTACCGGCAGAACAGCATGCAATCGTCACAGGCATTCATCCGCGGATTAATACTGAGTCGAATATTGCCAACATGCGCAGACAACTTCGGCGACTTGGTTTGGCGCATGACCAGCGTCGCAGCATCAGCACAACAGATGAAAGTTACTACCGCTGGACACAGTGGATATTTTTGCAAATTTTTAATTCGTGGTATGACGACAAACTTAAAAAAGCGCGCCGCATCTCTGAACTTGAAAAAGAGTTTGCTTTGGGTAAGCGCAAACTGAGTGGCACGCACGCTGACGCCCAGACCACCAAAGACTGGAACTCGCTTTCAAAACTTGAACAGCGAAAAATTATTGATGACTACCGACTCGTGTACTTAGCCAATGCGCCAGTCAACTGGTGTCCGGGTCTTGGCACTATTTTGGCCAACGAAGAAGTCACAGCCGAAGGTCGCAGCGACATCGGCAACTATCCAGTTTTCAAACGCAACATGCGTCAGTGGACAATGCGTATCACGGCTTACGCCGATCGATTACTTGACGACCTTGATCGCCTTGATTGGCCAGAGTCAATAAAACTGATGCAACGCAACTGGATTGGTCGAAGTACGGGTGCTCGCGTGCGATTTGCATCAAGTGCTGGTGAGATCAAAGTTTTCACTACTCGACCTGACACTTTATTCGGTGCGACATTTATGGTTTTGTCACCAGAACACCCGCTTGTTGATGCGTTGACTACCTCTGCGGAGCGCAAAGCAGTTGAAAAATATCGTGAGACAGCACGCAAACTCAACGACAACGAACGCCAAAATGATGATCGCAAAAAAACTGGCGTCGACACTGGCGCAACTGCAACGAACCCAGTTACGGGCGAACAGATACCTGTGTGGATTGCAGATTATGTTCTGATGGGTTACGGCACCGGCGCAATTATGGCGGTGCCATCTGGTGATGAACGCGACTTTGAATTTGCACGCGCTTACAACTTGCCGATCACTGCGATTCAAATGCCACCCAGCGAGTGGTTTGCTGGTCACAAAATTGCGCCAACAACTGATTGCACGACTTGGCCAGAAGCTTTCGTTGGCGAGGGTACTTACATCAACTCTTCAAACAAAAATATCTCGATTGATGGTCAGCGTTCAATGAGCGAAACAATCGCAACGGTTAACTCGTGGCTTGAGAAAAATAATTTCGGCGAAGCGGCGATCACATACAAACTTCGTAATTGGCTATTTTCGCGTCAGAGATATTGGGGTGAGCCGTTTCCAATTGTTTACGACGAACACGACATGCCTTGTTCCGTGCCAGATAATTTGTTGCCCGTTAAATTGCCTGAACTGATGGACTTCAAACCACAGGCGCTTGATCCGAATGATCAACTCACCGATCCTCTGCCACCGTTGGCTCGCGTAACTGACTGGCTGAATGTAACTCTCGATCTTGGCGACGGGCCAAAAACTTATCGACGTGAAGTAAATGTGATGCCACAATGGGCTGGTTCTTGTTGGTATGAGTTGCGTTATCTTGACCCAACCAACACTGAGCGATTCGTTGACGCCGAAGTTGAGCGCTACTGGATGGGACCAAAAACCGCTGAACACACCGGTGGTGTTGACCTTTATGTCGGCGGTGTTGAGCACGCTGTATTGCATTTGCTATATTCGCGTTTCTGGCACAAAGTTTTGTTCGATCTCGGTCATGTTTCAAGCGAAGAACCGTTTCATAAACTTTTTAATCAGGGATATATTCAGGCTTACGCGTACCGCGATGCTCGTGGACAAACGGTGCCTGCTGGCGAAGTTGTTGAAGGCAACGGCAAATATTCTTTCGAAGGCGAAACTGTTGTGCGCGAATACGGCAAAATGGGCAAGAGCCTCAAAAACATTGTCACACCTGACGAAATGTATGACGAGTTCGGCGCTGATACTTTTCGACTCTACGAAATGTCCACTGGCCCACTTGATGCGAGTCGCCCGTGGAACACTCGCGACGTAGTCGGCATGCAGCGATTCTTGCAGCGCACCTGGCGTAACTTGGTTGACGAAGAAACTAATTCGCTGCATGTTTCTGACGAACCTGCACCAATTGATTTGCGCCGTGCGCTACATCGATGTATTCATGGCGTGCACCAAGACATGGAGAACCTGCGTTTCAATACTGCGATTTCAAAACTAATTGAACTCAACAACGCGCTGACTGTTCATGTAAACGCAAACGGTTCGACACCGCGCGAGATTGCAGTGCCGCTCACACAGATGCTTTCACCACTTTGCCCACACATAGCCGAGGAGCTTTGGCAGCGACTTGGAGTTGAAACCTCAATAACTTACGCCCCGTTTCCGGTTGCTGACCCAGCGATGCTGCTCAGTGAGATGATCGAGATTCCGGTTCAAGTAAACGGAAAACTACGCACTCGACTTTCAACGAACGCAAATATTACTGACGACGATTTACGCGAACTCGCGCTCGCCGACCCAAAAGTCGTCTCTGCACTTAGTGGTGCCACCCCAAACAAAATCATCATCGTTCCCCAACGCCTGATCAACTTCGTCCTTTAAGGTCAACTACGCTTGGCGCATGCCAAAACAAGTTTTGGAAATAAAAAAGATCGCATATTATTTTTGTGCCTGGGCGTTTACATTTCTCAATTTTTTGGCATTTTTAGTTTCTAGAGACCACGACAGAATCCATAATCCCGGTCAAGCCTGGATGGACGCAAGTGCGACAGATTTTCGAACATACCCTGCTTCAGAATTTGAAAGAACATTATCTTGTCACGGGATTGGACAGTGCCAACGAATTGGTGGCGCCTTAATTTTTCAACCATTGATTTTTTTAGCAGACTCAATATCAAAATTTTATTATTGGAATGTCGACGACCAATCGAGAATTTTTATCATTCAAATCATCGGTCTTGGATGGAGAGCACTTACGCTTGGGCTTCTTGCGTTTTGCGTTTACAGAGTCACAAAAAGTGTTGCTTTTGTGATCTTCGCGATGAACTCGCTGTTTTTTTCACTTTCAGGCTGGTTGCTAAGAATATTTGGGAAAGTCATAGAAGTATCGAAAATTGGTTCAGGTGATTTTCAAGCTCGTTCAGTAAATGCATTTCAGGATTTTCCTTATGAAAACTTCAAATGGTACGACTTCGGCTTGTTTGCTGTTCTTGCGCTAATTGCACTTCTAATCACAAAACTAGGCGAAAACAACTTGTCAACAATCAGATTTTTGCTTCTTGGAGTCTTGATTACATCCTTTTTTGAATATCTCGGATTCGTCTTTGCATTTTCGTTAATAATCTACTCACGGTCGAACAAGCATGAGAGCACACAAGCAACGAAGAATAGGCTAAGCCAAGGTGCTGTAATTATGTTCGGATCTTTTATCTGGCTTGGATTCATTGCTACCTATCACCGACTAATGCAATCTTTATGGCCGAAATTTTTTCCAGGAGAGAAGGAGCAAGCGACCCAACATGTCTTAGATGTTTTTTGGGCACTTCAACATCCAATAGAGAATCTCACATCGAATCCGTCAATTTTATTTCAAATATGTTTAGTGCTCATTCAATGCTCATTATTAGCGATGGTTACTGGATTCATTACTCGCATTTGTCTGAAGCCAATACAAGTTGAGCCGAAATTTATTAATGCATTTAAGAGTGTCAACCTTGCAATGACGGTTGTAATCTTTGTGACAATTTTTATGGCTTATGGAGTCAAAATTCAGGCAGGTGAGCACGCACGGCAGACAATGGGCCTGCAGATCAGTTTATTTTTGTACATATTTATCAAAATCGCGTCAAACAAAAAATCTTTAGCGAAATCAATTTAGAACTAGTTGAGGTATTGCGCGGCGCGGTCGATCGCGGCGAAGTCGACAGATTTGAACATCAGCAAAATTATTCGGTCAACACCCCAACTACGCCATAGCGCAAGTCTCGGGTCATCGCCGCGCAGCAAAGCCTCGTCGTAATGCTCCCAGACCGAAACCGTAAATGGTTTATTGATTCCAGAATTCTTGTGCGCATCTTGAGCGGCGGAAAGTATTTCGCCAGCACGCTCGTGGCTCGCACGAATATTTACACCGTTTGTCCGAGCGCCTGCGATACGTGCCAGCGCAACACTGTTTACTCCAACAATTACCTGAGGTATCGGTTTAGGAAGTGGAAACATTTCGAGTTCTACTCGGCGATTCGGCGCCCACATTTCCTTCATCACATCCAACGCATTCGTCAATACTACATGACGCTCACTAAGCGTCGCTGGTGGAGTCACTCCGATCGCCCGACGCTCAGCAGCAAACGGACTATTCGGCGAAGCACCAGCGCCAAGTCCCAAAACAAAACGACCACGAGAAATTTGTTGCATCGTTGCAACACTGTTCGCAAGCATCGCTGGGTGTCGATTACCGACATTCACAACTAGTGGTCCGAGTTCAATTGTTTTCGTTATCCCTGCCAAAGCGCCGAGTAATGTAAAACATTCGGGCATGTCTGGTGCTTGCATTACATCACCTGCGAGATGATCAACCGTCCAGAAAGTTTTAAAGCCAGCCACTTCTGCCGCAAGCGCTGCGTCGCGTGCGATCGGCCAAATTGCCGTGCCAGGATTAATTTGTAAATCAAAACGCATGCGTGCAGGCTAATTCGTCGAAAATGTTCTCGTCCAACACAAATACATGTCTGGGTAGGATTATTGCGTGAGCGCACCAAAAATCGACGCAGGCGTCAGCCTCACAGCCGTTAGCGCACACACTGCGTCACTTGCAGAGGTTCTTGAAATTCTCGATCGGGATGGAGGCGTAATTGTGCACGACATGCTGTCACCCGCAACAGTTGAAAAACTTCGCTGCGAACTCAACCCGACGAGTGAAGCCACAGCAGTAGGTCCAAAAGTTGACAATAAAAATGTCAACTATTTTTGGGGCGAGCAAACAAAGCGATTCACGCGACTGGCGCAACGATCACAAACTTTTGTCGATGATGTTTTGGTACACCCAACATTGATTGGTGTTGCTGACGCTTTACTTAAACCGCACTGCGCAAGTTATTGGATGAACACTGGACAGATGATGATTGTTATGCCGAGCGGCGCACCACAATATATGCACCGTGACTCAGACGACTGGCCTTCAATGTGCGGGCCAACTAAACCTGTTTGTCAAATTAGTTGTATGTTCGCGCTTTCAGATTTCACTGCGGAGAACGGCGCAACACGAGTCGCCACAGGTAGCCACCAGTGGAGTGACTTCTCGCGAGCAGCCATTGATAGCGAGATAACTCAGGCTGTGATGCCAGCCGGCAGCGGCATGATCTACACTGGCAAAACAATGCACAGTGCTGGTGCCAATAAAACAAAAAACGAACCGCGATATGGGTTGCACATGTCTTATTTATATGGTTGGTTAACACCAGAAGAAGCAGGTTGCCTCGGCGTAACCGAAGAACGTGCCAAAACTTTCACAAAACAGCAGCAACAACTTCTTGGCTACCGCTGCTACGACGCGTCACAGATAAACGGTGGCAGACTTTGGACAGTTGACTACGAAGATGTTCCAACTGGACTGGGGTGGACACAATGAGCGAGAGTCAAATTGAAGGCCTAAGTGAAAGCTTCAGTCGCGGAGAATACAACTCGCCAGAAATTTTTAACGATGAGATGCAAAAGATATATGGCACCAATTGGTGTTTTGCTGGTCTTTGCGAAAACTTAAACAAAATCGGCGATCGACTTGTTGTCGATATTGGTAACGAGAGTATTTTGATTCTGCGTAATCGCCAAAGCGAACTTCGCGCGTTTTACAACGTATGTCAACATCGTGGCTCGCAGCTTTGTGATGCAAGCGGTTCGGGTTTTGGTGCGGCGATTACTTGCCCATACCACTCTTGGAGTTACTCGCTTGAAGGTGCGCTTGTCGCAACACCTCTGCACGAAAAAGATTCAATTGACCCAGAAACACTTCACTTAAAATCAGTGCAAGTAGACCAATGGCAAGGTTGCATTTTTGTTTCACTTGACCCAAATGCAAAACCATTGCTTGAGTGGCTTGAATCGCATTATTCGCGACCTCGCGAACTAGAAAAATTTGAAATGAATTCACTTGTAAATGCTCGCACGACAGTTGATGAAGTTTCAGCAAATTGGAAGGTACTCGCCGAAAACTACAGCGAGTGCTTGCACTGCGCGGTAGTTCACCCAGAACTAGTTGACCTCGTGCCGATCTATAAGACTGGCAAAACTATTCAACCTGACCGCCAAGATTGGGGCGTCAGCCTGGCAGATGGCAAAACATCGTTGTCGTATAACCAAAACGAGAGTTTGGCCCTGTTACCAGCAATGGAAGATCTAGATGAGTATTCAGTATTCGGTTCGTTCGTGTATCCAAATATGTTGATTGACATTTCACCGACCGTCGCTGTACTTACAAGGTATGTGCCACGATCACCGACTCATACCACTATCTATACATATTATTTATTTCCAAAGAGCGTGGTTGACGACAAGACACTTGACCTCGAGCCAACAATTGCATTCAGCGACATGGTCAATCGGCAAGACATCGCTGTTTGCGAACGTGTTCAGCGCGGTGTTGCGTCACGATCATTCATCCGTGCGCACCACACAAAAATGGAGCGATACTGCCATCAACTAATCCTCCGCTATCGCAGCGAAATTAATTAAAACTGCCCGCTGCGAAAACTTCTGAGGTGCGATCGCTCATCTGTTCAATGACTTTTCCGAGTTGCGAAAGATTCTGCAAGAACACGTCGCCATGTTCACGTGTGTGAGCAACCGAAAGTGTCAGCGACTCGCTCTTGCCCCACGGAGCCAAAAAGACACCACCATTGAACTGCATCAGATAATTCAAATGCATTGCACCCGTACTTACTTCTAGAAAGTCTCGATAATTTGTGGCTGGCTCGTCGCCAAATACGATCGAAACTTTAAAACCAAACTGATACCCGTGCACACCTTGTCCGTGTCCCTGCAAAGTTGATATCGCGTGCTTCAAAATGTACGCACCGACATCG
Source organism: Ferrithrix thermotolerans DSM 19514 (assembly GCA_945861325.1). GTDB lineage: Bacteria > Actinomycetota > Acidimicrobiia > Acidimicrobiales > Ilumatobacteraceae > BACL27. Next base: position 2,194 of record CAMATY010000039.1, on the reverse strand, counting down.
TTGGCTCTCGCATACGCATCGTCGGTTAAAACTTCAGTCAGCACCGCACGAGTGGCAGCCATTGTCAAAGGATTGCCGTTGAAGGTGCCTACTTGGTTGTAACGACCATCGGTGATTGCTCCCATCACATCGTTAGTCCCACCGATTGCACCACACGGCAAACCGCCTCCCAGTGCTTTTGCAAGACAAATGATGTCTGGTACTACTCCATACATTGCCGTGGCACCGCCTTGATGAATTACCAAACCTGTTTTTACTTCATCAAATGCCAAAAGTGCACCATGTTGATGAACCAACTTTTTTACCGCCTCGAGATAACCGGGTTGCGGCACGATAATCCCGGCTCCCATCAAGATCGGTTCGAAAATCATTCCAGCAATTTGCCCCTCATCCTCATCGAGCAGTCGACTCAACGCATTGATGTCGTTGAACGGAACAATGCGAACGCAATCAGCAATTGCTTGCGGTATTCCAGCACCGGGAGTGCGCCAAGGTTTATCAGCCGGACCAAGTTCTTTGGCTGATCTAAAAATAGAAACCGCTACTGAATCGTGATGTCCGTTATATGAACCCTCAACTTTTATAATCAAGTCGCGCCCGGTGATTACACGCATTAAGTGCACGGCATCCATCGTTGCCTCTGTGCCCGAATTACAAAATCGCCACTGAGGCAAACCAAATCGTCGCGACAATTCTTCGGCGACAATTATTGAGTCAGGAGTTGGCTGGGCAAAGTGCGTTCCCTGAGTGACGCGTTTCTGCACCGCAGCAACCACACTCGGATTGGCGTGACCAACCACATTCGCGCCATAGCCGGCATGAAAGTCGATGTAGCGATTGTCGTCTACATCCCAGACATACGCGCCATTGCCGTGGCTGACCCAAACTGGAGTCGGACGCGAACTAGCCCAACTTGATGGAACTCCGCCAGGGATTGATTTTGAAGCCTGGAGATGCATTTCCACCGATTTGGGTACTCTGCTGATAAATATTCGCTCTTCGTCCTCAATAATTTCGTCGAGCGAACTCACAGTGGCTAAGTTTAGCGACAGGAGAAATCAATATACAAAGGCGGGGACAATGACAATGCGACGAAGAGACTTCTTGCGAAATTTGGTCATCACAACTGGTGGCATAACAGTTGGTGGTTCTTTGCTTGCGGCCTGTGGTGGCGCATCATCGAACACCACAGTTGATGGTCTAGCCATCGGCACACCAGAAAATCCGATCGAACTTCCGGTCACAACTGACGCAATCGCTGACGGCCTGGCCAGCGAATCTGGCACGCTTGAAATACTCAACTGGGCCGACTACGCAAATCCTGAGTCAATCGCAATATTTGAAAAACAATTCGGTTGCAAAGTGTCTACCAGTATTTATGACACAGAAGAAGCGGCAATCGCAAAATTACGAAACGGCACATTTAAACCCGACCTTATTCTTGGTATGACGGATACTGGGTTGGCAAAACTCGTTGCCGCTGATTTGCTTCAGCCACTGAACAAGTCGTACATACCAAACTTTGGCAACGTAATTAAGGGATTGCAAAATCCGTATTACGACCTTGGCTCGCAGTACACCGTGCCATATTTTATTTACGGCAATGGCATCGGCTATCGCGCAGACCGCATTGACAAAAATGCATTCGCTAAAAATGGTTACGACATGTTGTGGGATGCGCAGTACAGCGGCAAACTTGGCGTGCTCGACTCTTATCGCGATACTTTGGCAATGGCAATGTTTCGTGCGGGCGTCAAAGATGCCAACACCAGCGATGCAGCCATCATCACGAAAGCAGGTGAAGATCTAATCACGTTACGCGAGGCGACTAATCCAAAGGTAGATATTTTGGCTTACACCGAAATGCCAGCAGGCAACCGCGACATCAACTTCACTTGGTCCGGTGACTTGTTCACTGCACTGCAGTATCTTCCCGAAGGTGTTTCGCCAGATGTTCTTGGCTTTTGGTATCCAGAAACAACAGTGGCCAAAAATGACTTCATGTGCATCACCAAGAGTGCAAAGTCACCAGTTCTTGCTCACCAGTTAATTAATTTCTTGAGCAATACCGACAATGCAATGTTGAACCGCGAATATGTTGGATACCAGCCAGCCCTTGAATCAATCACAGTTGATCTTCTGATCTCAACAGGCACGATCCCCGAGTCGCTGATTGATGCGCTAGTAACTCCAG
>CAMATY010000038.1 GCA_945861325.1 Ferrithrix thermotolerans DSM 19514 | reverse complement strand
GTCGTGTGGGGTAAATGCTGCGGAAGCGTTCATTCTTGGAAGAAGGACTCCGTGAGCGTCAGGCACAAGTTTTGCATTATCTTTGACTATTAAATTAGGTTTTTATTCAAATAATTTTTAGATTAGATAGAGGACGAAATGACTGATTTTCAAAAAATGGCTACTTCTGGGCTGTCTCTTGATGCTCGAGTGGACGCCAATAAAAAGTCTCAAAAAATAAACTTTGGAGATTGGGCACATAACTTTTTATCACCACGTCTGAACGATGATGTTCTAGAGGTTGGATGTGGCACTGGATCCCAGACAATCACGATTAGCCGAGCGATTGGTAAGGGTGGTTCAATGACTTTTCTTGATATTTCCGCTGAATCTGTATCAAAAGTTGAGGCAGAAGTAATGGGCGTAACTCGGGCTAAAGGTGTTGTTGGTGACATGGATAGTCTCAGCGCATTGATAGGTAACTCGGATCAAAATTATGACCTTGCATTCTCGGCTTATGCAATTTATTATGCAAAATTTCCAAAAGAGGTTTTGCAGACCATGACCCAGCGACTTAAACCAAATGGTAAATTGTGCATATTAGGCCCAGAGTCTCCGCATGGATTCGTTGAGTTGGCTCGAAAATTTCATGCAATTCCTGATGGAGTGGATTTAAGTCTGAATTTTCGGACGTCAGTTTTAGAAAGTTTCCTTAAGGAGAATTTTGGAGTGGTACAAACATCCATCATTAAAAACCCGCAGTACTTTACTAATCCGGAGGATGTTATGAACTTTTATCGAAACACAACCTACTTTGTAAGTAAATCTGAAATTGAAATAAGCAGATACGTTGAGTTGGAGTTTAAAAAAAGAGATATATACGTGCTTGATAAGTACTCCTACGCGTCTTGTGCTACTGAGCGCTTGTATTGAGCGTCAGATGTGATACATCGGAAATTTATTTTCATCGAGGCAAAGGACATAGTTTGCTGTTTCTAGGGTCATGAAAATGATTACATGTAAATTTTTGGAGGAGATTCGTCAGATGGTGATTATCGGTTGGTCCGATTAGAGTTTAAAAGTGATGAAGCTCGGCGGGTTGGAAGTTGGGGCGGGGAGTGTGCCGTTGGTGATTGCTGAGATGTCGGGCAATCACAATCAGTCATTAGAAAGAGCACTTGAGATTGTTGATGCGGCAGCGAAGGCTGGTGTGCACGCTTTGAAGATCCAGACTTATACGGCTGACACCATCACCATCAATATTCGAGAGCGAGAGTTTTTCATATCCGATGCTGACAATCTCTGGAAAGGTTCATCGCTTTATGAACTTTATGAAAAGGCCTACACACCGTGGGAGTGGCATAAGCAAATCTTTGATCGCGCACACCAACATGGAATGATTGCTTTCAGCACTCCGTTTGATGACACGGCAGTTGATTATTTAGAGCAACTTAATGTTCCGTGTTATAAAATCGCATCATTTGAGAACACTCACCTCCCGCTGATTCGACGAGTTGCAGCAACAGGCAAGCCAATGATTATCTCAACTGGCATGACGACTTTTGCCGAACTTGACGAAACAGTTGAGGCTGCACGCTTGGCTGGATGTAAAGACTTGGTGTTGCTGAAGTGCACGAGCACTTATCCGTCTACACCTAACGACTCAAATATTCTGACGATTCCAGAGATGCGAAAGCGATATGGCTGCGAAATTGGTATCTCAGATCACACAATGGGTATCGGAGTTTCAGTCGCAGCTGTTGCGCTCGGCGCAACAGTGATTGAAAAACACTTCACACTTGATCGTGCAGACGGTGGGGTAGATAGTGCATTTTCAATGGAGCCTCTCGAGATGGCGCAGTTGGTGACTGAAACGGAGCGAGCGTGGCAGTCGCTTGGCGCAATTCAAGATGGGCCAACCGAAAAAGAGAAACTATCTCTTGTGTTTCGTCGAAGCCTTTATGTTATTGAAGATATTAAAGCGGGCGAAACTTTGACTGAGCGTAACGTACGTGCGATTCGACCTGGTTACGGGCTGGCACCAAAGTTTTATGAACAAGTTCTCGGCAAAAAAGCAAAAAAAGATATCGCCCGCGGCACCCCGTTGGCGCACGACTTGATTAATTAGTCTTCAAAATCTAGCGATTTCGCGTATTTACGGCGCGGGTGGCGGCGTGGATGTGGTCGACGGTGAGACCGCAGCAGCCGCCAACAACTTGGGCACCGCAACTAAACCATTCAGCATAAAAAGTTTCAAGACGGTCTGGCGAGATGACATCGACGAACTTCCAGTCGGGCATCTCAAAAAAGCCTGAGTCCGGATAGGTCGAAAGTGGGCCAGCGAAGTTTTTGCGAATCGCTGCCAGTGAATCGCTAATTAGTTCGGCACCGGTGTGCATTACTCCCGCAACATCAACACCAGTTTTTGGAATCAACTTAGTGATCTCGCCCAGTTGTATTTCTTGATGTTGATCAAAACTGATCACGCGACCATCAGTCGCGCGGCGCGCACTCAAACCGAACCAAACAGGCAGACCAGTCGCAAGCGCGGCATTTAGCGCAATCGGCACGCGATTAGGTTCATACATCATCTCTAACATGATGTGATCGACGCCAGAATTTTTCAGAATATCCGCGAGTTCACCAAACGCGTGGGCCAACTCTTCATTTGATGGCAAACGATCTTGATCAACTTTCGCTGTGCCCACCGAGACAGGCACCATGTGCGAGAGTGAACCGGCAACGGCAATTTTGCGACCCGGCAAACTTGACGACGCTAAGTCACGTGCACGCAACGCCGCTTCGACTGCGATTTCGTTGATCTCTTTTACTTGATCTGCGTATCCTGCTGGGGTAAGCATCAAACGTGACGACGCAAAAGTGTTTGCAGTGATCACATCAGCACCAGCATTGATGTAGTCAAGATGAACTTGCGTCAGCAACTCGCTGTTGTTAAGCGATGCTGGTCCACACCACGCCGAAGGGTCCATTTGTGCGCCGCGTCGTTGCAGTTCGGTGCCAGTACCACCGTCTAAAACAATTATTTCGCCTGCATCTAAGCGCCGTTTGACATCGTGGTAACTCATGACCAGCAACACTAACTGTATTAATTCGATATTTCTAGCGAAAAATTGGTTTGTGGTTTAAGATCTAGATGTGGTGATTGACGAATTAAGAGCGGCGCTTGGCCAGAAGGTGAGCGTCAATGACACGATTCGTGAGCATCACTCAAAAGACGAAAGTTTTCACACACCAACATTGCCGGATGCAGTTGTGTTTGCTACCTGCACACAAGATGTTGCGACGACGCTGAAAATTTGCAACGCGCATCAAACTCCGGTTGTTGCTTGGGGCGCCGGTACTTCGCTTGAAGGCAACAGCACGCCAATTCGTGGTGGGGTATCGCTCGACCTTTCACAGATGGACAAAATCTTACGCGTGAGTGGTGAAGATCTTGATTGCACAATTCAGCCGGGGGTGCGTCGCAAACAACTAAACGAATATTTATCGCGTTATGGATTGTTCTTTCCAGTTGATCCAGGTGCTGATGCAACTTTGGGTGGCATGGCTTCAACTGGAGCATCTGGAACGACGACAGTTAAATACGGCGCGATGAAGCAACTTGTGATGAGTCTGACTGTCGTAACTGCAAATGGAGAAGTGATCACGACATCTCGGCGTGCTCGAAAAACTTCTGCTGGTTACGACCTGACGCATCTTTTCGTTGGCTCAGAAGGCACACTCGGTGTAATCACAGAATTGACTTTGCGACTTTTTGGTATTCCTGAAGTGATCGCATCTGCAACAATGCAATTTGAAACTGTCCGTGAAGCCGTTGACGGCGTAATTGAAGTCATACAACTAGGCGTGGATGTAGCCCGAATTGAATTAGTTGATCAAGATGCGGTGGTCGCAGTTAATCGATACTCGAATACTGAACTGCCAGAAAAAGATCTTTTATTGCTCGAGTTTCACGGGTCAGCCGAATCAACTGCGATTGACATTGCCCAGGCTAGAGAGATTCTTGAGCGGCACGGAGGGACAGGTTTTTTGCAGACAACTGACGAAGCCGAGCGCCGAAAATTATGGCAGGCGAGACATGACGCGGGTTTGGCGTGCAGGGCGCATCAACCCAATGGTCGCATATTTTCAACTGATGTTTGTGTCCCGATTTCAAAACTCTCGCAATGCGTTGAAGAAACCAAAAAAGATTTAAGTGATTCTAAAATATTTGGGCCCATTGTCGGGCATGTCGGCGACGGTAATTTTCATGTTTTGTTGACTTGCGATCCAGAAGATCACCAAGCAATTGAACGACTAGAAGAATTTCATACAAGACTTGTGAATCGATCGCTAAGTCTTGAAGGCACTTGCACTGGTGAACACGGTATTGGCATCGGCAAAATCGAATATCTTGTTAGCGAACTTGGGAGCGAGGCGGTTGATGTAATGAGAATAATTAAGTCTGCTCTTGACCCAAACGGCATTATGAACCCTGGCAAAGTTGTCGGGGAAGTTTCTCTAAGTAATTTTTAACTGGCCTGTAACTAGTGCACCTGACGGCCCAGCAATTTTTGCCCTTTGACGGCACTGCGACTTTATTTAAAGATTTTCTTTCTGCTGACTTTGCTGCGCAGGCTTTCAACCAAATTAAAACCGAAAATGATTGGGAGCAACCCGAGATAACAATTTTCGGCAACACCGTTCTTGAACCGAGACTCTCGACTTGGCACAACGAACTTGGTGAAGGTTACAAATATTCGGGTGTAATGCGCCGTGCGCAGCCGTTTTCAGAAATACTCAGTGATATTCGCAACAGATGTGCTGAAGTTACAAATGCAACGTTCAACTCTGTGCTCGTCAACTTTTATCGCAACGGTCAAGACGGCCTTGGTTGGCATTCGGATAACGAGGCATGCAACGGGCCAGAGCCGACAATTGCTTCGGTCAGTCTTGGCGCTACACGAAGATTTGACATGCGTCACCGCAAAACTGGCGAGACGATCAAAATTCAACTTGAATCAGGAAGTCTGCTGGTGATGGCAGGAAAGTCACAGCACTGTTGGGTGCATCAAGTAGCAAAGACCAAGCGAGTCCATGAGCCACGTATCAACTTAACTTTTCGCTGCGTAATCGAAAATTTTTAGAACTAGAATTCTTCGCATGCAAACAAACAATTTCGTAATGTACAGCACTCAGTGGTGCGGCTACTGCAAGCGACTAAAGGCGATGCTAAATGCCGACGGAATCGAGTTCACTGAAATTGATTTAGAGCAAAGTCCAGACGCTGTAGCGATAGTTGAGCGTGTAAACAACGGCAACCAAACTGTTCCTACGCTTGTATTTTCTGACGGTGAAGCGATGACTAATCCGTCTGTTGCGAAAGTAAAAGAAAAACTCAGTTCGTTAGCAGCTAACTAGATTCGGTCGCGCGGCGACGGAATCACAACTGGACCACTGTCCTCGTTAACAGTAATTACATCAATTTTGTGTTCGTAAATGTTGCTCAGAGTTTCTGCGGTCATCGTTTCACGCGGTGCGCCAGTTGCAACCTGTTTGCCTTTTTGCAACAACACAACACGATCGGCAAATGACATCGCCACATTGAGGTCGTGAAACACCGCAATAACTGTTCGACCATCGTCAACTAGTGATCGCACAATTCTCATCAGTTTTTCTTGTTGGCCAATATCTAAAACGGCAGTTGGTTCGTCAAGCAATAGCAACGGCGTATCTTGGGCCAAAATTCTCGCCATTGAGACACGAGCCTGCTCGCCGATTGAGAGCGACCGATAAAGACGACTTCGCATTTCGAGAACATCAACTCGTTTCATCGCCATTTCGATCAGATCTTGATCGGCACTTGTTGGTTTTGGGCCTCGCCCCATTTCAACAACTTCTTCAACACTGAACGGAAACGAAACGGTCACTTGTTGTGGCAGAACCGCGCGACGCTGTGCAAGCTCGCGTTTTGTGAGCGATGAAATTTGGTCTTCGCCAAAATTAACGGTTCCCGAATTTGGTATCAGATCTCCGGCGAGTACTCCGAGCAGAGTTGATTTACCTGCGCCATTTGGTCCGAGAATCGCAATCAACTCACCTTGATTGGCTTGCAGTGAAACGTCTTGAAGAATCGTCGTCTCGCCACGCACTACCGAAACATTTTCACATTTAATTATTGGGTTTGAGAGCAGGTTCACGTCCAACTACTTTCGCTTGAACGCATCTTGCGCAACAGCCACAAAAAGAACGGTGCACCGATTAACGCCGTGAGCACGCCGAGAGGCAATTCTGCCGGTGAAAGCAAAGTGCGGGCAGCAAGGTCGGCGAGAAGCGTGACGATTGCACCAAGCAATGCTGCAGCCCACAACAAATCGCGATGCTTTGGCCCGAGCACGAGGCGCAAAATATGCGGCACGATTAATCCAACGAAAGCAATAATGCCAGTAGCAGCAACGGCGCTCGACGCAAGCAAACCAACAATTGCAACTGTTTGCAAACGCACTCGCTCGACGGGCACACCAACATGTGCTGCAGCCCTGTCACCGAGCGCCATCAGATCAAGCGTGCGGGTATATCGGGTAGTGAGCGCGATGCCAATAATCGCAAGTGGCAAGACCATAACTACGGCTCGCCATGTTGCAAGACCAAGTGAACCGAGACTCCAAAATGTGACAGTACGAATCTGATCATCGTCTGCAACGAAAACCGCGAGACCAATTAACGCACCCGACAACGCGTTGATCGCAATTCCGGTCAAGATCAAAGTGACAACATCGGTTTTACCATCGATGCGTGATAAACCGTAAACGACGGCCGTCGCCAAAGTGCCACCGATAAAAGCAAAAAGTTGCACACCCATTGGAACTCTGCTCAATCCAAGTGTGATTGCAATTACGGCTCCGACTGCCGCACCACCTGACACACCGACAGTTGCTGGTTCGGCAAGTGGATTACGAAAAATTCCCTGCATTACAACGCCAGCGACTGCTAACGATGCACCAACGACAATTGCCAGAATCACTCGTGGTAAACGCACATTCCAAAACACGGCATGGCTCACACTGTCTGTGCCAGTGGTGTGTGTTGGCCCTTCAAACAAAACTTTGATCAACTCATTAAACGAAATTGTGTAGGCACCAGTTGTAAGTGCGTTGAGAACTACAACTATCAATGTCAGGGTTAATACAAACCCAACTATTTTTGGATTGATGCGTCGGAGGTCGTTCATTTGATGTATTGATTTTCTAGTTAGCAGGTTTCATTATTGCGCCAAAAGAATCAGATAAACGAACAATTAGTGATCCGGTTCGTGGCCCAAAAGAGAATAGCAAGTCGTCATCAATCGCAATCACAGATCGATTTCGGGCAGCAGGAGTTTGAGCGATTCCAGGTAGTTCGAGCAGGCCGTCGATTCCGCCTACTGATTTAAGACCAAGCGACAGCACAACAAGAATGTCAGGATTTGCTTTGACGATTGCCTCGGTAGTTAGTGGAGTGAACGACGCCAGACCCAGATCAGTGCCGACATCGATACCGCCAGCCGCGCGAATCATTTCGTCGGCACCAGATCCCTTGCCTCCAAGTAGAAAAACTGAAGCGGTTCCGCGGACATATAAAAATGCAACACGCGGATTAATCTGATTTGTTTTTGATTTGGTAAGTGCCTGATCTATTTGTGTTTGAGTTTCTTGAAGAAGTTTCTGCCCAGATTCTTTAACGCCAAGAGCCTGGGCGATAAGTGAAATTCGTGGCGCGATTTCACTTAGTTGCCAAACCTCTGGAGCGAGCAAAATTGGTACGCCTGCGCCACGCAACTGTTGTATTGCTTCTGGTGGGCCAGATCGAGTATCACCGATTATCAGTGTCGGGCTTAATGCCAGCACGCTTTCGGCACTGACATCGTGTCCACTACTGACTTTTGGAATCGCTTTAAGCATTTCGAGAGTTGTCGTGGCGTCCCGACCGATGATGTATTCAAAAAATCCGAGTGAGATGACAATTTCTGCGATCGCATCATTTAAAACAATTATTCGTGAAGTGTCAGTGACCGTGACAGTTTGGCCGTCTGCAGATTTGACAGTTACGGGAAGTATTGATTTCGCATTGTTTGTAATCGGTAGTTCAAACTCTGTTGCAGCAATCACAATTGGTCTTGCGGTTAACGAACTTGGGGTGCTTGTTGTTGGCGTTGATTTCGAACTTGAATTGGTGCAAGACGTTGCTGCTTGAGTCAATGCGACTGCAAAAATAAGCGTCAAAATCAATCTTGTGGCACTGCGAAAACGAGTTCGCTGATTGAGGCTTTTCGTCACATCTCACCTTTGGCCATAGCCTTTTCAATCTACTAGTGCGATGCAGATTGGTAGAATTTTACGAGATGAAATTTGTCGCGCCTCTGCTGATGACAGTTTTAATTGGTGGTTGTTCATCGGCGACCCAAACCACTCAAACAGCTCAAACAACAGTGGCTACTTTAAGTTCAACTAGCACTACAAGTTCGGTCGGTTCAGCGACAACAACGTCATCAGTGGCAATCACCAGCACAGTTGCGCCATTGACTGCAGATACCCTCTCAACAGATTCAGCGACGACTGTTCCGCTAAAACGAAACATAACAACCACATCAGTTGCCACGAGTATCGCACCAACTATTCGTCCAAAACTTACGGTAAGTCAGACAACAAACTTAAATCCAAATGGGACTTCCGTCACAGTACGTGGATCGGGTTATGACATTTCGAAAGGTGTGTATGTAATCGTTTGCACCCAAGCAGCACCAGGAGCACAATCTACTTGCGTTGGTGGAGTGAACATCGATGGTTCGTCGCCGAGTTCGGTGTGGGTTAGTTCGAATCCGCCGAGCTATGCAATCGGTCTCACAACTGCGTTTCAGCCTGATGGCTCGTTTAACATTACGCTGCTTGCTGTTGCTAAGAGCGGAGATTTAGATTGCACTTTAGTTAAGTGTGGTGTGGTGACCCGTTCTGATCATCTGCGGTATACAGATCGAACGCAAGATGTTTTTGTGCCGATCACATTTAACACGAATCCATAATTTGCAGTTGGTAATTATTTAAAACAGTTTGTTTGTAGTACCCCCCGATACAAAGGAATATATAATCATGAAAAAATTATCTCTTAGATGCGCCCTTGCACTAGTGGTCGCGACATTCTCACTTTCATTAGCCACTTCGCCGGTTTCGGCTGCAGTTGGCGTGTCTCTAAATCAGACTGACAAACTTGCCGATCTTCAAGTTGTCTCAATCAAGTTGGCAAGCGTCCCTGCTGGTCAAGGCGTGTATATATCGCAGTGTTTTAAGGCGCAAATTGGTCAACGGGCCGCAACTGGTCTGATTTGCAACGGCAGCCTTACAGAACAAGGCACAATGATTTGGGCAACTACTGATGCCTCGCGTGGTTCTCAATCGGCGAGCACTGAATTGGTTCTAACACTGCGTTCAAGTTTTACAAAAGTTGATGCAAATAAAGTCAGTACAACATATGAGTGTGGTGTGAATAACTGCTCAATTTTTGTTTATCGCGATCATCGCGGACTAACAGATACTGCGCTCGACACAATTGTGCCAATTAAGTTTCTGCCAACGCAAGATGTGGCGGTTTCAAGTCTTGGTCTCAAGAAAGACGGCGCAAAATATGTTGCAGGTACTTCAGTTTCAATCAGCGCCAGCAAACTTGTGACATCAAAAGGTCAACAAGTATTCGTGACAAGTCCTGAGACTCGTTCAATCTGCACAACAACTGGCACTTCAAGTGTCAAGATTGAGTTCAGGAAGCCTGGCATTTGTTCAGTCACACTTTCAGCCGAAGGATCAAAGAATCTTGATCAAATGATAAAAACAATTACTTACATCGTTAAGTAATTTTAAAAAATTACGGCGTAAACACATCGATTCTGTTCGCTAATGCGGCGCTCGCCTGAGCGTTGTCGTATGTGACAAATCCGGTTAGGGCATCACCAAGAATGATGCATGACGCGAGATGAATCGCGTCCAATGTGCGAAGCGATGTTGAGCTAAGAGTTTCGGCGATTGTTAACACTTGAGTAGATATTCGAATAACTCCGAACCTGTTGATGATTGCGTTGAACTGTTTATTCAGATTTGGATCAACTCGAGATATTGCTCTGCTTATTTCGGTGCGAGCAAGTTCAGAGATAAATAAATCTTGATTGCAAGTAGCAACCCAACTGCCGAGAGTTTTTGAGTGTTGCTCGCTAACAATCAGCTTGACAAGCGCTGAAGAATCAACAACATATGCCATTAGTAGCGCTCTTTGTTGCGCATATCCATTAATGCATTATTGAGCGTCGTTGTTTTTACTTTTCGCGAAATCGGTGGAGGCAGCTTCTTCTTTGGAGTCTTTGCGCGCACGATCATTCCGGTTGCAATGTGTGCTGCCAGTTGTGATATTGGCAAAGGCGATATTTGAGCTACTGGTCTTCCGCGATCGGTGACGATTACCGTCTCACCGTTTGCAACTTCGGAGATTACTTCGGAGGCGTTTTGTTTAAGGGCTCGAATTCCGACTTGTCGCATGTTCTACATTGTAGCACTTGAGTGTTTGATCAAAGATGTAATTTTTTAATTGAGTGGACCGGAGACGGTCTCAGCGGCTATACGTATTTGGCCAGATGCGCACAGAATCTCAACACGGGACATTTCTTGCGAAAGCACTCTGTCTGGTCCTGGGCCGTCGACTACTTTGCGTATCTCGGCAACAACTTTTGTAAGAGCTGGCGAAGCGGTGAGTGGCGCACGAAAATCAATTGCTCGTGATGCTGCGAGAATTTCAATCGCCACGATTCGGCGCAAGTTATTTATCGCGAGACGCAATTTGCGCGCTGCATTCCATCCCATCGAGACATGATCTTCTTGCATCGCACTAGTTGGAATTGAATCCACACTTGCCGGCATTGCGAGGCGTTTGTTTTCTGAGACCATGCTCGCCTGCGTGTATTGTGCGATCATCAAGCCAGAGTCAACACCAGCGTTGTAAGCCAAAAATGCAGGCAGACCCATTGACCGATTCGTGTCAAGCATTCGATCGGTTCGACGCTCGCTTATTGAGCCCAGATCGCAAGCGGCGATTGCGAGAAAGTCCAATACATAACCAATTGGTGCGCCATGAAAGTTGCCATTCGAGCGAATATCGCCGGAAGAAGTTACAACCGGATTATCAATCATCGCAGCGAGTTCGCGTTGCGCAACATTTAGCGCATGCGTTATGGTGTCGCGAACTGCGCCGTTTACTTGCGGCGCACAACGCAACGAATAGGCATCTTGCACCCGAGTGTCATCTTGGCGATGAGATGCGACCAGTGGCGAGTTCTTGAGCAAGTTGAAAATATTTGCTGCGCTTGCGACTTGGCCAGGGTGATTGCGAAGCGGCTCGTGCATCTCTGGGGCAAAAACTTGATCTGTGCCAAGAAGTGCTTCAACGCTAAGGGCAGTGGCTATATCGGCCAGGGTACAAAGTTCATTGAGATCTGTGATCGCCATCAACAACATTCCGAGCATTCCGTCGGTGCCATTGATTAGCGCAAGACCTTCTTTCTCGCGTAGAACTATCGGCTTGATTTTATGTTCATTCAGAACATCGAGCGCGAGGCGACGGTTGCCAAGTTTATCAAAAACTTCACCTTCACCGATTAATGCAAGTGCGCAATGCGAGAGAGGTGCAAGATCGCCGCTGCAACCGAGTGATCCGTATTCATAAACCACTGGTGTAATCGACGCATTTAACATCATCGCGATAGTTTCGGCAACGATTGGTCGCACACCGGTTGCACCACTACAAAGTGTGCGCAGTCTTAAAAGTTGCATCGCACGCACTACTTCTGTTTCAACTACATCGCCCATGCCGGCGGCATGAGAGCGAATTAAAGATTGTTGCAATGCAACACGATCTGCGGGTGCAATGTGTTTTGTTGCGAGTGCGCCGAACCCAGTTGAGATGCCGTACACAGGCTGATCTGATTTGGCAAGGTCTTCGACAATTTTGCTGGATCGGGCGATGGCTTCTAGTGCGCTTGCGGTGATTGCAACTTCGGCATTTTCTCGGGCGACTTTGACGACCGATTCTCGATCAAGACCCGAAGTGTTGATCAAAACTTTCGCAGTTGGCACGAGAGAACTCTAGTTCTCGCACACGAAATTGAAAAAGTTAAAGCGACTTGCTGTAAACGGGCTGATCGTAGGGCTTGAAAGTAAATCGTCGGATTATTTCGCCGTAGCCGCCTTTGTAGAGTGAGTCGATTTTTTCAGCCCGCTCGTAAGCCTTGGTTCGTTCGGCTGTCTCTGGCACCAAATACCACGGCGTGGATGGCTCATCATGGTGTGCAACATGCAAGTTGTTGTTGAGCATCAACAGGCTCATTAACCAGCCAGCGTCAATTACGGCTGTTCGAGTTGACTCGTTGCTGAGTGTT
>CAMATY010000037.1 GCA_945861325.1 Ferrithrix thermotolerans DSM 19514 | reverse complement strand
ATTCTCGGCGCGATTCTGTTTGAAATGACGATGAATCGTAAGATCGACGGCAAAGGCACAGCCGAATTTCTCTGGCAGAGCAAGCAGATCTTGCCATTTTTGAAAGTCGACAACGGCCTCGCCGATGAAACAAATGGCGCTCAGATAATGAAGCCGATACCAGAACTCGGCGCTCGGCTTGAAAGTGCAAAATCGCACGGCGTGTTCGGCACAAAAATGCGTTCAGTGATCAAACTTGCAAATCAAACCGGTGTCGCCGATGTTGTGCGCCAGCAGTTTGAGATTGGCAAACAAATTATTTCTGCTGGTCTCGTGCCGATTATTGAGCCAGAAGTTGACATCAATAGTCCAGAAAAAAGCGCCGCAGAAATTCTTTTGAAAACCGAAATAATTAGCCAACTCAACGCTCTTAATAAAGACCAAAATGTGATGCTTAAACTGACTTTGCCAAACGAAACAGGGTTTTACGCAGAACTCGTCAAGCACCCACGAGTTGTGCGGGTCGTTGCATTGTCTGGTGGTTACAGTCGTGAAGAGGCCAACAAAAAACTTGCGCAGAATCACGGTGTAATCGCAAGTTTCTCTCGCGCACTCACAGAAGGGCTTTCAGCCAAGCAATCTGAGGCCCAATTTAATGGCACTTTAGACACCACGATTCAGGCGATTTATCAGGCGTCTAATACCTAAAACGACTTCGTTCGGTGACAAAACCTATAAAAGCCATATAAAATAAGTGTCGCCTATCACACATCTCGCTTAATTTTGTGCGTATCATCTTGGCATATGAAAAAACGGGACCTCATCCAAGCAGTAGCCATCCACGCCGACGTCGACAAAAAAACAGCAACTGCTGTTGTTGAAGGCACAATTGATGTAATTCTGGCAACAGTTGCCAGTGGTGATGTCGTGAATATTTCTGGCTTCGCAAAGTTTGCCAAGAAGTCGCGACCAGCCCGCATGGCGCGTAACCCAGCAACTGGCGAGACCGTTCAGGTGGCAGCTAAGACTGTTGCAAAAATTACTGCGCTTAAAGGATTCAAAGACATCGCTCTTGGAGTCGCTTCACCACCAAAGATCATCACGGTGCGCAAGCCTGTTGCTGTTGCACCGAACGCCATCGGAAAACGCAGGTAAATCAGCAATAGCAGCGAGTTTGCTAGCCAACAATCGTTACAAGTTGGAAGATCGGTAGGTACAACGCGATTACTGCTGTACCTACGATCACAACGAGACCCAAAATCAAATACGGCTCAATCGCCTTTGCGAAATCTTCGCCATCGCGCTTGATGTCTTCTTCCGTGTCTTTGGCATATCTGCCTAAAACCCCTGAGAGATCTCCAGATGCATCTCCAACTGCAGCGAGATCGCGAAACACGAGCGGCAACTCATCAATACTTGAAAACGAATCAGTGACAGATTCACCACTGGCCACATTAAAAACCGATAGATGCCGACAAAATTTCACTGCTGAAGAGCACGCAGCAGATTAAAAGTGTGATCCACGAAAAGCCCATCAATACTGCGACAATGCCGACTGCAATTAGAGCAAGATGTACAGCCTTGACTTTTTCAGGTCAGTAAGCAGCGCCACAGCACAAATAAACTAACCTATTTGATTAGTTCAACGAACACTTCGCATCGGCGATTTAAAATGCGACCCGACACGGTACTTCCGTCAATTCCTTGCAAGGGCGACGAATCTCCGAGCCCAACCCGATCAATTGAATTCTGGTCTCGCCCCATTGCCAGTTCAAGTGCCTCGGCGAGCACTGCTGCACGCTCTTCACTCAGTGGAAGTCTTCGTATTTCAGACCCGTCGCTTGAACTGTGGCAGACAACGATCACTTTTGCCTGCGGGTCTAGCACTGTCTTAACAACTTCGCCTATTGCTTTCGTCGACCCCTCATTTAAGATAATTTCGTCGGGTGCAAAAAGAACATCGCCGGAAATCATCATTCGTGAATACTTTGAGGTTGTTAATTTTTGGAGAATTTCACTTGGCGACTCAGGCTCGGCATCTTTACTGTTTGTAATCCACCAGAGATTCTCTTCTTCGTATTCTGGGATAACAAGGTCGGATAATCCCTCTAAACGCGACGTGTCGACAGCCGATGAGCCATCGTTTGTTAGCCCTATACGCGGAAGCCCAACCACAGCAATGATGCCGATGATCACACAAGCCGGGACGAAAAAACCAACAACTACTGACGCGTAGATGAGCCTAAGTTTGCGCTTTCGTTTGTCTCTTCTGGTACTCAATTTTGCATCTCAAAAGTCAAAAGAGGAGCAGGTCGTGCTGTGTCAGAGACTAATTTTTTAATTCTGCGCGTTTAGTTTGATTGGTGTCGTCACCAAAAATAACGGGAAACAACTCGTTGCTGTCACCAAGATCGTCTTGAGTCTCGTCGACAATTTCTATATAGTTGTCCAACTCTGGCCATTCCATCAATGGCAATTCTTGGTTCAGCAACCAATGTCCACCCGATTGAGCGATACCAAGTGATGAACTATTTGCAACCAACGCACTTGCTGCGCCTGCAAGAGTAAGGCTCCACGAAGAGTTTGCCCGTTGCCTAAATTCTGCAACGATGTGTTTTGCCGCTTCAATACTGCCGTTGTGCTCTACGATCGCACCGAACTCTGTTGACTGCCATGCATCTTCGGCTTCTTCGACGGCATCCTTAGTCAAACCGATGAACGCCTTTGCCGGGTCACAATAAAACCACGAAGCAGCAAACGATCCGGCACCGATGATCACTGTCCAGAGTGCAAAAGACAAACCAATCGCAAAACTCTCTTCAGCAGTTCGATAAATCAAAACTGCCGCCGCTGGAATCAGCGAAGCTGATGCAAAAACCAGAAGTACTCTACGATTCAGTAAGCGTCCACTGTCATTCATTCCAAAGACTGCATCAACAACACGATTTGTTTCAGGATCTCCATTCGTCTTAATCGTCTTTATTAATGATTCGCGACGAACATCTTCTGCGGTTTTGCCGATAACAATGACTGCGGCACCAATTGCTAACGACATCAGAACCGAAAAATATGGGGACTCACCACCAAATGTCAATGCCAAAGTCATCGCTGACGAGTCACCAACCAGGAAAAATAAAATCCACAGACCTTTAGCATTCACACCATTGAGACGAACATGCGGCCCGAGTACACGCTGAGCCTCAGCGTGTTGGGTAAGCGCCGACTTGTAATTTGAAAGCATTGTTCGGCGTGCTTTAGCCTGCTGCTCGGCTTCAAATCGACGCGACCGTGCCGTAGCCAGAAGACTTCTTATTGAGGCACTCGCACTTGCAGAATATTCTGCAACTTGTGCACGACCTTCAAGTACGAACTGAGCCATGACATGCAAAACCGAATCGGCTGGCAAGTCGGCCGCGATTTTTGTGGTAGGTGCAACTATCCGAACGCTCGCGCCGAATTCGAATGGATCTCGATCAAAACTGTCGTTCATCCCTCGACGAATCGGAGCGGCGATCACGTCTGACCTGGTCTCCCACGAATCTTGATTCTCTTCGTCCTTCATTTTATCTCCCCTAATTCTGATAAAGTTTTTGACACTCTTTACTATCCAATTATTAATGTCTGAATAGAGCACTTTGCCCCTGTGTTTTCACACATTGCCTGAGCATAAGTTTTAACTAGCAAAACGTAATCTTGTGGTGGTTGAGTACCTTCAATTCCAGTTTTTCCTACTCCCACCATTTTAACCTTTAGATTCCGCAAATTGACTCGGGATGAGATTTGGGCTATTTCAATGGCTTTGGCCTCGGTTAGGTCGGATCGATTAATTGAACCTGGGGCAACATTGGTAATTGCGTCGGTGAGAATGCTGATCTCAAGAAGTTCATCTTGGCCGAGAGACTTTGCTTGCTCTTCGGCAAGAGTAAATGCACCAAATAGGTCTGAGCCAACTGGATCTACTTTTTCAAACGCTTCGGTGATTCCGGCGCGAACCTCGGCCATCGTCGTCGCGACAGCCCTTGAAATTTTTCTGTCACGCCCGATTTCGGTGGCGCCTGAAGTTGAAAGCGTTCTTTGGAAGACTCTGAAACTTGACGCAGACGAAACTGACCATGCCACAAGCGAGAAGGTTCCTTCGCAATCGGTCACGCGCTCGATATCTGATTGAATTATTTTTAGTCTTTCATCCAAAATATCTTTGGCGCGTCCACTACTTGACAAATCAATAAGACTAAGTTGAACCAAACGCTTCTCCGGACACACAAAATCAAAACTGACAGATGGTTGTGATGTGCAACTGGCCATAAAAACAGATGCCAAAAAGAAAAACGCCAGCGACCTTATGAGAAAAGCCTTACGCGCCAAATGGCTTGGGGCATATGACGCGTTAAACATGAATCTTAAATCTACCAGCCAAGCCTGAAGTAGACGGCCCAACTCAACAAGAAAATACTTTAACCCTCATCAAATTTGGGTTTTCACGCAAGATGCTGCGTAGCCTAAATCCGTGGATAAAGGGCTAGTCCGGCAACAAGTCTTAGCCGTAGTCGCAAAAATAATCGTCAAAGACGGAGCACACGCAGTTCGGATTCGCGATATTTGTCGTAAAACTAAAAAACTGCACCCACCATCTACCGACTCTTTGGCAACCGTGAACAGTTGATTGCCGAAACTCAGGCGTACCGCTTCGCTCTTCAACAACCGGAGTTGATTGATGAATTCAGCAGAAAAACTTACCTTGCCAAGAGTAGGGCTGAATACATCAAGGTTGCCCACGCTGTATTTGAAATCATGCTCTCAGAACAAAGACAAAATTATCGAAAAATGGGAGTCGAAGTACTAGGAGCAGCGATGTCAGATAAGACACTCGCGACCAGAATTGATGAGTCGATCAAAGAATCAGCGAGGCTAGGTGCTCCAGCAATTAAATACGCCCAAGCACGCGGATGGATTTCAGATAATTTTGACGCCGAAACTTTTCTTGTTTACATTCCAGGACTAAGTAATGCTCGAATTAACGTCGAACTCACAACTGAAAATCCTGTGCGCAGCGAGTGGGACAAAATAGCCGTGTGTTCACTTTGTCTTTTCATAGGTATTCCAGAACCAAAAAATGCCAAACGCAAAAAGATAACTTAGATCGCGTGTAAGTGGCAATTGACTTGCTTCCCGGTGACGGCGACCCGCGACGAGTCGCGGTACGCGAGTGGATTAGCCAACATTCAAACCCGAGCGCCGAAGAACTCGCTGTTGCTGGGTATGTCGCACCGCATTGGCCAAGACCTTACGGCCTCGGCGCCGACGCACTAAATCAACTAATTATTGATCAAGAACTGCAACGAGCGAATATCTCACGACCTTCGAACCCAATCGGTATCGGCTGGGCGGGACCAACTATTTTATTTGCTGGCACGATAGAGCAACAGCAGAAATATCTTCCGAATTTATTATCTGGTGCAGAATATTGGTGTCAGTTATTTAGCGAACCCGAAAGTGGCAGCGACTTGGCGAGTCTGCGAACACGCGCAGAACTTGACGGCGACGAATGGGTGATCAACGGACAAAAAATTTGGACTTCAGGCGCTCAAGATGCAAAGTTCGGCATTTTGCTTGCACGCACAAACCCAGATGCACCAAAACATAAGGGCATCACATATTTCATTTGTCCGATGGACTCACGCGGAATCGAGATTCGTCCGATTAAGTCGATGGCGGGTGCCAAATCTTTTAACGAAGTATTTTTCACCGATGTACGAATTACAACTGCAAACATTGTTGGCGAAGTGAATGACGGATGGCGACTAGCCAAAGTAACACTCGGCAACGAACGCGTGTCGCTATCAACGGGTGGAGTGCTTTGGGGATACGGACCGACTGCGCTTGATGTAATCGAATTGGTGCGCGAAATGGGCGGGGTCAAAAACCTGGTAATGCGTCAAAAGATTGCACGAATTTATACTGAGCATGTGTTGCTCGAGATCATCCGGATGCGCACGCTCACACAGCGTCTGCGCGGTGCACAACCTGGGCCAGAGTCAAGTATCCGTAAAATCATTGCAGACGAACACGGCCAACATGTGATGTCACTGGCGCGCGAGTTGATCGGCGCCGATGCACTGCTCACGGGAGTTACAAGTGAACCAAAAAAGACTTTGCACAATCATGCCTGGTATAGCGGCTACATGTTCTCGCAAGCACTAACAATTGGCGGTGGCACTGGAGAAGTGCAGCGCAACATTCTTGGTGAGCGCGTACTCGGGTTGCCTCATGAGCCCAACCCCGCAACTCTTTAAACGGCGTCTCGACACCACTAGCCCCGCACTGTTTTCGCAAACCTCTTGTTCTTGCGGACTTGCTCTGCAAATTCGGTGAACATTTCTGCAAATGGCCACGACTTTCGCCAAATCAGACCAATCGTGCGACTTGGAGACTGACCAGCAAATCGACGCGTGACGATACCCCGACCCGGGCCCGCCTCTACTTTTTCTGCGCACTCGGGCAACAATGTGACACCCATTCCTGCTGCGACCATTTGCGCCAAAGTAGCCATACTCGTCGCCTGTATTTCGCTTGGTTCGCTAAACGCAAGTTGACAAACTTGTTCGACTTGATCCCGAAGACAATGCCCCTCCTCAAGAAGAATTACCCGCTCGCCACGTAACTTTTCTAACTTGAGTGGAGACTGCGTACGCGCCAATTCATGATTTGAAGGCATCGCCAATAAAAACTTGTCTTCAGCAATTGGCGCAGAAAGAAACTCATCAGAAAAAACCGGCAACGCCAGGAGGCCTAAATCAATTTCACCTCGACGTAGCGAATCAAACAGGTCGTTCGTCTTAAGTTCAAATATTCGCAAATCGGCATCTGGGTGCATTGTCTTGAAAGAACGAACAATATCGGGCAATATATAAGGAGCAAGTGTTGGTATCACGCCAAGCCCGATCTCGCCGCGCAAGCGCTTTCCGTCATGTTTAGTTGCCTCAACAAGGCCAACCACTTCTCGCAAAACAACGCGAGCTCGTTTAAGCACTTCGTCGCCATTGGTCGTTAGTAACACGCCACGATTTGTTCGTTCAAACAGATTGACTCCCAACTTTCGCTCAAGCTCTTTGATCTGTGCGCTCAACGCGGGTTGTGAGACGAACTGCTCATGGGCAGCGACGCCAAACGAACCCGAATCGGCGATCGCAACAAAGTAACGCAACTGTTGAAGGGTTGGCCAAGACATAACTAAATCTTATGATACTTTGCAAAAAGTACGATTTGCCTTATGGCTAGATATAGCCGAGAATGTGTGCATGACAAATAACCAAACCAGCAGTTGCCCTTTTTCGGGCGGAGCAATCACATCGGCAAACATGGGCACCACAAATACAAAGTGGTGGCCAAATCAACTTAACGTCAGAGTCCTCCACAACAATCCAGAAGTTGGCGATCCGATGGATCCCGATTTCGATTATGCAAAAGAGTTCAAGTCACTTGATCTTGACGCAGTAGTAAAAGATCTCACCAACTTGATGACAGACTCACAAGACTGGTGGCCAGCCGACTACGGCCACTACGGACCGTTCTTCATCCGCATGGCATGGCACGCTGCTGGTACATATAGAATTCAAGACGGTCGCGGTGGCGGTGGAGCGGGCATGCAACGCTTTGCGCCAACCAATTCGTGGCCCGATAACGGCAACCTCGACAAAGCACGACGCCTACTTTGGCCGATCAAGCAAAAATACGGCAACAAAATTTCGTGGGCAGACTTGATGATTCTCACCGGACACGTTTCACTCGAGACGATGGGTTTCAAATCGTTCGGCTTCGCCGGCGGTCGCCCAGACGTTTACGAATCAGACGACACTTATTGGGGCACGGAAACAACTTGGCTTGGCGACGAGCGATACTCAGGTGATCGCGAACTTGCAAATCCGTTAGCCGCAGTTCAAATGGGTTTGATCTATGTCAACCCAGAAGGTCCAAACGGCAAGGCCGACCCAATGGGGTCAGCGCGGGACATTCGTGAGACATTCGCCCGCATGGCAATGAACGACGAAGAAACTGTCGCACTCGTTGCAGGTGGTCACACATTCGGTAAAGCGCACGGTGCTGGCGACCCAGGCAAACACGTCGGTCCAGAACCAGAATCTGCACCACTCCAGGCGATGGGTCTTGGTTGGTTGAACTCAATGGGTTCAGGTCGCGGTGTTGACACAATTACCAGTGGCATCGAAGGAGCTTGGACAACCAACCCGACGAAGTGGGATAACGAGTATTTCAAAATTCTTCTTGAGAATGAGTGGGAGTTGGTCAAGAGCCCAGCAGGTGCACAACAGTGGATTCCAAAAGGTGGCGCAATGGCTGGCACAGTGCCAGACGCTCACGATGCTTCGCGAAAGCATGCACCAATCATGACAACAGCCGATCTCGCGTTGAAGTTTGATCCTGCTTACCTCAAGATTTCGAAAGATTTCTATGCAAACCCTGACAAGTTTGCCGATGCATTTGCTCGCGCCTGGTTCAAACTTAATCACCGCGACATGGGACCAAAGGCCCGCTACTTGGGCAACTTGGTGCCAAAGGAAGATCTAATTTGGCAAGATCCAGTACCGAAGCCAGGCAAAGTGCCGACCGCAACAGATGTTGCAAATCTGAAGAAGAAAATCCTCGC
Source organism: Ferrithrix thermotolerans DSM 19514 (assembly GCA_945861325.1). Taxonomy (GTDB): domain Bacteria; phylum Actinomycetota; class Acidimicrobiia; order Acidimicrobiales; family Ilumatobacteraceae; genus BACL27. The sequence goes on along the minus strand of CAMATY010000037.1, from coordinate 4,365 downwards.
AAGTGGGCTTTCAACTTCAGAGTTGGTGTCTACAGCTTGGGCATCGGCTTCAACTTTCCGAGGCACAGACAAGCGTGGCGGTGCAAACGGCTCACGCATTCGTTTAGCGCCACAAAAGAATTGGGAAGCAAACAACCCAACCGAACTAGCAAAGGCGCTAAAAATCTATGAAGCGCTCAGCACAGAAACGGGCTTCTCGATTGCCGACTTGATTGTTCTCGGCGGAAACGTAGCAGTCGAAAAGGCTGCGCAAGATGCCGGCGTAACCATCGAAGTGCCTTTCTTGGCAGGTCGTGGTGATGCAAAGGCCGAACAGACCGATGTTGATTCGTTCGCAGTGCTTGAACCAACTTTTGATGGTTTCCGCAATTACCTGCGTCCAGGTCATGTTCAGACAACCGAACAGTTGTTGCTTGAAAAGGCAAACTTGCTAACGCTGAGTGCCCCAGAAATGACTGTCTTGGTGGGTGGTATGAGAGCGTTGAATGCGAACTACAAGCAGTCAAGCCTTGGCGTTTTCACCAAGACACCGGGCGTTCTGACGAACGACTTCTTCGTTGCCTTGACTGACATCAACATCGACTGGCAGCCAACAGACAAGTCTGAAGAATTGTTTGAAGGTCGCGATCGCAAGACTGGCAAAGTCATCTGGACAGGTACGCGCAACGACTTGATCTTTGGATCAAACTCGCAATTGCGTGCACTCTCAGAGGTCTACGCTCAAAACGATGCGAAGGCAAAGTTCGTGCGCGATTTCGTCGCCGCATGGACAAAGGTGATGAACCTCGACCGCTTCGACAAATAAAGCGATTATCTCACCTGTAACTTGACTGGCGGGGCTGGTGCTACCGTTCAATTCAACCGTCACGAAATAAACAGGGGCATCTAGATGAGTTACGCAGGTGATCGAGTTCTATATGACGCCGACACGCACATCATGGAGCTGCCAGACTTCTTGAAGAAATTCGCAGACCCACAGTTGCGCGACCTTTTACCAGAAGTTGACTACGGACGATCGCTTGTCACGAACGAAGAGGTCGCCGTAATCGTCGGCAATGGATCACAACACACTTCAGAACATAAGCAGTCACTGATTGCACTTGGCAATCGAATGATCACCGAGGTCAAAGAAATTCAAGCGCTCGGTGCGTTCGACAAACATGACCGCGTGACCGCAAGCGACATGCTCGGATTTAAAAAACAATTGGTGTTTGCCACACACAGTTTGCATATGCCGTTTTCACCCAGCAGTAAAATCTCAGACGAGTTGCGCTACGGCGGAGCGCGAGCACACAACCGTCATATGTCTGACTTTTGCTCGATTGATGATCGACTAATGGGCGTTGCTGCGATTCCACTTGAGAACCCACAACTTGCACTACAAGAAGTCGAATGGAGTTTAGAAAATGGTTTGTCCGCGATGTGGGTGCCACACCGTCTTGCAGCAGATCGTTCGCCGACACACATTGACTTCAACCCGATTTGGGCTTTGCTACAACAAGCACAAGTACCTGTCGTGTTTCATGTTGGTGGCAATCCGTTGCAGTTGAAACCAGAATGGAGCAACAACGGTCGCAGTGCGACGCGCGACTGGATGGGTGGCGGAGAAAATGTTCGTGCTCGCGACGCAGCAGTGATGCACCAGGGAATCGAAACTTTTATCTCGATGCTGGTGCTCGACGGAGTTGTCGAAGAGTTTCCGAAACTTAAATTTGCTTCAGTTGAACTGGGTGCTGGTTGGGTTCCTGAAATGTTGGTGCGACTCGACCAAATACATAAGGCGTATTCACGAGTTGACGAACGGCTGAAAAGTTTTACGAGAGTTCCGTCAGAACAAATTCGCCAACAATTTGGTTTCACGCCGTTCGTGTTTGAGGATGTTTCGCGACTGATTGAGCAGTCGAATGACGATTTGTTCTTGTTCTCTTCTGACTATCCGCACACCGAGGGCGGTCGTGACCCGATCGCAAGGTTTGAATCGTGCATGCAAACTTTGCCGCAGTCTTCGGTTGACAAATTCAATTCAGGTAACTTTCGCCGAGTCTTCGCTCACGCCTAAATTGCAACGCGAGTCATCTAGTTGCAACTCGAGTTAACTCGCGCGGTTATGGGCGAGTTTTTGGTGACTCAGTTTTGTGCGGGTCGCTGATGATGATGCCGTCGAGAACTTTGTCGATGGCTTTTAGCGTGTCGGCGTCCAGCACGAGACCTGAAGCTTTGACATTGTCATCAAGTTGCTCAGGTCGTGTTGCGCCGACAATTGCTGATGCAACATTTTTGTTTTGCAACACCCAGGCGATCGACATTTGCGCCATCGAGATGCCGGCCTGCTGAGCAATCGGCTTAAGGAGTTGCACCTTTGTCAGAACCTCGTCGTTAAGCCAGCGCGCAATAAAGTTCTTTCCACTTAGTTCATCAGTTGCTCGCGAACCCGCTGGTGGTGGTTGACCTGGCAAATATTTGCCGCTCAAAATACCTTGGGCCATTGGTGACCAAACAATCTGTGACATGCCCGCGTCTTGCGAAGCAGGAATTACTTCTTGTTCAATTACGCGCCAAAGCATTGAATATTGGGGCTGGTTAGAAATGAACGGAACTTGCAGTTCGCGCGCAAGAGCCGCACCACGCGTTATCTGATCCGCATCCCATTCTGAGACACCTATATATAGGGCCTTGCCTTGACGCACGATGTCGGCAAAGGCAAGCATCGTTTCTTCAAGTGGGGTCTCGACATCAAAGCGATGTGCCTGATACAGATCGACATGATCCATTTGTAGGCGCTTGAGCGAGCCGTGAATTGAGTCCATGATGTGCTTGCGTGACAGACCGCGATCGTTGACGCCGGCACCCGTTGGCCAATAAACCTTGGTGAAAACTTCAATGCTTTGGCGCGGCACGCCAGCAAGCGCACGACCTAAAACTTCTTCGGCTCGAGTGCCTGCATAAACATCGGCAGTATCAAAAGTTGTTATGCCAAGTTCGAGTGCGCGCTTGACGCAGGCGTTGGCGGCTTCTTCTTCGACTTGACTGCCGTGGGTGATCCAATTGCCGTAACTAATTGCTGAGATTTTGAAGCCGCTTCGGCCGAGATATCTAAATTCCATGCCTTGAATCTAGTCGCAACCTGCGACATTACGAGAACCAAGAGTTCGTGCCACGCGAAAACCAAGAGTTCGTGCCACGCGAAAACCAAGAGTTCGTGCGAGTTGGTGTTGCCTGTTTTATGATTTATAGATATATGTATCTAGAAATTGATCGTAGCGACATTCGCAACTACCGAATCACTGCAGACCAAGTGCTGACCACAGAACAGAGAGTCGCAACACTGGGTGACGGTGAAGTGCTGATGAGAATCGAAAAATTCGCGCTGACATCAAACAACATTTCATATGCATTGGCTGGTGACTTTCTTGACTACTGGGGGTTTTTCCCGACTGAGGCAGGATGGGGTCGGTTGCCAGCAATGGGTTTCGGAGTCGTTGAGTTTTCTAAAAATAGTGACATCGCTACAGGTGGTCGTTATTTTGGTTTCTACCCTGTGGCAAGCCATCACATCGTGCAGGCTAAGTTAACAAGCACAGGATTTATCGACATTGGCTTGCACCGTGAGAAGCACGCAATGACATATCGCAATTTCGAAAAAGTGCCTGCGAAAACTGCCGACGAGATTGCGGCAAACGAGAACGCATCGTTAATTTTTCGGGGGCTATTTACGACATCATTTCTTGCCGAAGACTTTCTTCGCGAAAGCGAATTCTTTGGTGCGACACAAGTGATCATCACCAGTGCTTCAAGCAAAACATCAATTGCTCTCGCCCAATGCCTGCGCACGAACAAAAAAATCCAAATAGTTGGACTCACGGCACCTGCCAATGTCGACTTCGTCAAACTCGTTGATCTATACGACGATGTGGTTCCATACGACGAAATTGAATCTCTCGTCAAAGATTTGCGGTCAGTGGTCGTTGACATGTCTGGCAATCGCTCAATTGTTGCACGCGTCCACCAACATTTTGCTCAGTCGCTGATGTATTCATGCGCAATCGGTGCAACGCACTGGGAGTCAACGCGGTCGACGACGAACATCGTTGGCGCTCAACCGCAGTTCTTTTTTGCGCCGAGTCAACTCTCAAAACGCGCCAAGCAATGGGGACGCGATGAACTCAATCGTCGCATCAACGAGGGCCTTGAAAATTTTATTGGCGACGCACACTCATGGTTGCGCATCGACTACAGCCATGGTGCAGATGCTGTGAGCGAGGTCTACAAACAATTAGTCGGGGGTCTTGTGCGCCCAGAAGTTGGACACGTACTCGCGCTTTAGAACTCGCGTTTTAGTTTGGCAGTGTGTACGAGTTCTCAAAC
>CAMATY010000036.1 GCA_945861325.1 Ferrithrix thermotolerans DSM 19514 | reverse complement strand
GCGATCAACATCGCGCTTGCAACAGTGATTTCGCGGATCAAAACTGTGAGCCCAAACCACATCGGCATCGAGTTGTCAATCAAGATCGCAATCAGTGCAACGATGAACAACCCACGATCAACCGCTGGGTCAAAAACCGCCCCAAAGCTACTCTGCTGGTTGAATCGTCGAGCAACCCAACCATCAATCCAATCTGTTGCACCCAGACCACCAAGCAACCACGCTGCTGCTCCTCTGTCTTGAACACTAAATAACAGCCATAAAAATACCGGCAAACAACATAGCCGCATCAACGTAATTGCATTTGGAAATGTAAGAATTTGCCGTTGCGTCACACGACAAGCGTACAAGACACAGCAAAGTTACTAAATCATCTATTATCAAGATGTGGCTGAAACTCTGTTTAGTCGGATCATCAGTGGCGAGATTCCTGGCACATTTGTTTACCGAGAAGATTTGTGTGCGGCGTTTATGACAATTAGCCCGATAACCACTGGGCATTTACTGCTTGTTCCAATTTCTGAATTTGACGAGTGGACCGATCTTCCAAATTCGCTGATTACACACATGTTTGTTGTGGCCAAAAATATAAGCATCGCTCAAAAGTCTGCTTTTAACTGCCAACGAGTTGCAGTAATTATTGCCGGCTATGAGATACCACACTGTCACCTACATCTAATTCCAACTAATTCAATGGCAGACCTTAGTTTTGATAATGCTCAAATCCAAAACGACCGAAACGAATTAGAAAAGTCGGCCAGTCTGATCATCAGTGAATTGCGGCGAATGGACATTGCTGGTTCGTTGTAATCGAGTCGTAGTTTCATGTTGCAAAACTTCATTTGGCGCTGGAATTAGCAATTCGATTGGCGCGACAGTTTCACCACTAACCCACCGCCCCACAACACTTCGCTCTAGAATCACAGGCATCCGATGATGGATACTTTTTAGTTTTTCGTTTGCCTCGGTGGTGATTATCGTGCAGGTTGACAGGACGGGTCTTGAACCATCGCTAGCTGTCTTTGATAGTGGATCAATCCAATTCGTCCACAAACCAGCAACAGTCATCGTCTCTCCATCCGTTCGAGATATATAGTGAGCCTGCTTGCTCGGCTTTGAGCCTTGGTTATTGATGACACACCATTCATAGAAACCTTGCATCGGAACCACACAACGATGTTTACTAAGCAGATTTTTGAAACTAGGTTTTTCGTGAAGGGTCTCACATCGAGCATTGATCAGACCAGACGACTTTGTTTTGTCTTTTGACCAGGAAGGAACGAGACCCCAACGCATGACAGTGAGTTGTCTACTGCTTTTGACTAGATCAGGCTTGCGCCACAGCACATAAACTTGCGAAGTTGGTGCGACATTGAAATTTGATTCAATCTCTTCAGATACAAAATCTGCACCGTAAGACTTAGCGAAATCTGCACCACTAGCTATTGAATTAAACCGACCACACATTGCAACCCGAAGGCCTTAGGACTTTTGTGAATCAGGGGGATTCGTCAGGCGACGACATGAAAAACCAGTCGTCAGGCGCTATTTTAATCAAAGTTCCAAATTGAAAATTTCCCGTGTCAAATGCAACTGAGCCAGATGCAGAATTTACGGTGACGCCAGACGCTGGAGTGATCAATAATGGTCCTTTTCGGTTTCCCACATTAATTCGCGTACCAGTTGCAATTGGCACTGCTGAGTTCGTCGGTAAAGTTATGGTCACACCATCTTTTGCAAGCAACAATATACCGGCGTCGAGCGCCTGAAGCGTATAGGTTACCGTGATATCTCGCACCGTAACCGTCGACGGATATCCCCCATCGGCGCCAGTGGCACCTTTTGCACCAGCAGCACCAGCAGCACCAGCAGCACCAGTCGAATTTAGTGTAAGTGGAGTCTCAGAGCCTAAACACTGTTTATTTTGTCGATAATAAAGTTTGCCATTTGATTTGTTGGCACAAACGACCACTTCATCATTGACTGCCGACGCAATTATAAAGTTTCCTGCAAGCGAAGCAGCAACAGCCACTACTACCGAAGCAAAGATCTTTTGAGTTTTCAATGAACTCATGTTGAAGACGAGTTCTCATCTGGTGATTTCAAAAACACCCATTCATTGGTGGCGATTTTCACTAACGTCCCCATTTGAAAAGCACCACGATCAAAAGTTGAAGAAAGGGCGACACCAGCACCATCCACGGTTTGACTATTCAGCGTGACGCCAACCACTGGGGTCACATAAATAATATTCGCTGATGTTGCACCCAATTGGCCAATATCAATTCTTGTTCCAATTGGAAATGCCACCGATGCATTAGTCGGCACGACTACGGTTGGCGATGATTTTGACCAAATGAACTTTCCTGCATCAGTCAGAACCAATGTGTAGCTTGTATTTGTTTTAATTTCAGCAGATGATTGTGTCGCCATTGAACCCACGGCGCCGACTGCACCAGTTGCTCCCGTCGCTCCCGTTGGGCCTGTTGCCCCTGTTGCGCCTTGCGCCCCAATAACGAGTGTTGTCTCTTTGGCACCTTTACAACTGCCCGAGGCCGAGTAGCGCATGGCGCCATCTTTTTTGGCAACACAAGCAGTAACACTGCTCGGGGCTGCAGACACTGCATAAATACCACCAGCAACGAGTGCAACTACGCCCGAAACGAGCGCTGGAAGGCCAATTTTGCCAAGTCGCACAAGGAACTTTGAAGATTTATCGGACATATGTCTCCTTAACTATTATTGACAAGATTAGCACGCTATCGCACAACTAGAGGGGATTTAAACCAGTCGTATTACTCGCTTTGAGTTTCAAATCCACCAGTTAGGGGTTCACTATCCAAATATCCCATTTGGGGTAGCGAAGACCCATACCAAAGCAGGGGTTATAACTAGCCCTGGCAAAAGCGAACCCAGTCGAATTTTCTTGATTTCAAGCAAATTCAAACCAATTGCCAGAACTGCCAAGCCACCTGTCGCGAAAAGTTCTAATCGCATTCGCTCGGTCAATAACGCATCCAAGCTGGTTCCAAATAATGTCAAAGATCCTTGAACGATGAACACGCTTGCCGCACTAAATATTGCACCAATGCCGTATAGCGCCGAAAAGATGATCATCATGAAGCCATCTAAGGCTCCCTTAATTATGTATAACTGGGGGGGGTTTCCACTGGCATCTTCGATCGCACCAAGAATTGTTAGCGGACCAACACAAAACAAAAGTGTCGCGGTGACAAACCCGGTCACGAATTTACTTTCGTTGTCAGGCTTCGAAAATCTTCGTCGCAGAGTCTCACCAATGCTCGTGAGCCGATCTTCAATGCGAAGTAACTCGCCGACGATGCTACCGAGCACCATGCCAATTAAAGGAAAAACCATGTTGTCGGTTTTCATCACATCGCGTAGTCCAATTGCAATTGTTACTAACCCGATCACTTGAACGATGATCACACGAATTCTGCCAGGGATTCGGTCACCGATTAATAAACCGAGACCACCACCAGCCAGCACTGTGGCCGTGTTAATTAAAGTTCCTAGTCCTCGCATTTGTGCCGATTAGTTAACTGGAGTCGGTGGTAGTTGACCGTTGGCAACTGCAACGGCATTTTTAGCAGCCAAAGTTGCCATCGCCGCACGCGTCTCTGCTGTTGCCGAGCCCAAATGCGGAATCAAAACGACATTCTCTAAATTCAACAACCCAGCATTCACTTGTGGTTCAAACTCAAAAACATCGAGTCCTGCACCAGCAATTTCTGACGAAACTAAAGCATCAACTAGTTCTTGTTCATTTACTATCGGACCGCGGGCGGTGTTGATCAAGAAAGCAGTCTTCTTCATTTTCTTAAACTGCGCCGCACCAATCAGATGGTGAGTTGATTCATTTGATGGGCAATGAATTGAAACGATGTCGCTGGTGGCTAACAACTCATCCAATGAAAGTTGTTTGGCATCAAGTTCGAAAGAAGTTTCTTCGGCGATCTTAGAGCGCGAAAAATATGCAACAGACATTCCAAAAGCCTTGGCACGCCGCGCCGTGGCGATGCCAATTGCCCCCATGCCAACGATTCCGATTTGACGATTTTGGATTCCCAAGCCGAGCATGTAGTGCATCCCCCACTGCCACCCATTTTTGCTTCGAATCACACGCTCGCCTTCGCCAAGTCTGCGAGTCACCATTAGAACCAAAGCGAAAGCAATATCAGCAGTCGCATCGGTCAGCACACCTGGCGTGTTTGTCACACGAACATTTCGCGTGGTGCACGCTGCAACATCAATGTTGTTATACCCAACAGCAACATTGCACACGGCCTTGAGTTGCGTGCCGGCTGAGTCCAATAATTCGCTGTCAACTTTTTCAGTTAACAAAGTAATCAGGATCTCTGCACCCTTTACCACCTCAAGTAATGCTGGCCGAGACATCGGTTGATCTTCATCCCAAGCAGTTGGTGTAAGTCCCGCATCTTTTAAGGTCTTCAAACCGGCAGATGGAATCTTGCCAGTAACAACAACCTTCAAACTCATTTTGAATTAACCCAATCCGCCAAACGACTTAGCCCTTTTTCGATTTGTGGATTATTAATACCGCTGTAGGCAAGTCGAATGTAATTTCCGCGCTCATCGCTGAGTGGACGACCAAAATGATTTCGTGTACAAAATGACATCCCCGAATTATGAAGTGCATCCGATGCGAATTTTGCTACATCGTCATGTCCTGTGCGGGCCATCGTCTGTGAAACCTCAGGAAAAACATAAAACGCACTATTTGGAGTGTGTACTCGCATCCCGGGAACATTATTAATGCCCGCGATCGTCGCATCACGACGAGTCTTCAAGACACGCACCAATTCGTTTGCACCAGATTGATCTCCGGTTATCGCTTCAACCCCCGCCCATTGCACAAACTGCGCGGTACAACTCTCTTCGTTGGTATTTAATTTAGAAATGCGATCAACGAGTTCGACCGGCCCAATGGCTGCACCAAGTCGCCAACCAGTCATCGCAAACTTTTTAGAAAATGTATACAAGATCACAGTGCGCTCAAGCATCCCTGGGAGCGAGACGATACTTTTGCTTTCACCCGCATATCGAATGTCAAAATATGCTTCGTCTGACAGCACCCACAAATTGTGTTTGATCGCCAAGTCGGCAAGTGCTTGACGCTCATCGTCTGTCATTTCTGCTGCCAATGGATTCTGTTGATCATTGAGTATTAGCGCTCTTGTGTTTGTATTAATTTTCGAGGTCAAATAATCTAAGTCAATTTGAAAACCATTTTCGGTGTCAAGGTAGCGATACGGCACAGCGACACCATCGTTAAATTCAATTTGGCTCTCATAGATCGGGAAACCCGGGTTCGGGTACAAAACCTCATCTCCAGGATTCATCACACTGCGCAGGAACTTTCCGATCACTGGCTTTCCACCCGGTTGTACGGCAATGTTTTCAGGTGCAAAAATTACATTCCGTTGTTGACCAAGACTTTGCGCGAGTGCCATGCGAAGTGGTGCAATACCTGCATTCGGGCAGTAACCCGTCTTGCCTTGGGCAACAGCTTGTTGCATTGCATTTGAAATGTTTTCGGGTGTTGCAAGATTCAGGTCACCGAGATGAAATGGAAAAACTTCATTACCTTTTGAAACCCAATCAGCAGCCGTTGCGGCAACAGCAAAGGCCGTCTCGGTACCCAGACGATTCAAACGATCTGCCAATTTCATTGTTCCCCCTGTTGTCTTTCAAAACTATTTATCTTTACGACTGCTAGATCCTAGACAAATAGCGAATGCGATAAATGGTCGGGCTGAGAAGATTTGAACTTCCGACCTCTTGTCCCCCAGACAAGCGCGCTAACCAAGCTGCGCTACAGCCCGCAACGATATTCACCTTATTCTACTTTGAGTCTTTTATCGAAATAGCGAAACAATCCGCCAGCCCAAATAGATGACTAAAAGAACAACCAACAGTTTGAAATGCCACGGTACTTTCTCGGCGCCTTGTCCACCGCTTGCAGCAAGCGCTCTCAGGTCAAGATTCTTTGCCGTGACTTTTTTTGTGTTATCCGAAAGTAACGCCTGACTGCCACAACTCGGACAGTCACCGCTGGTCGTCAAAGCACTTGGAGCGAAATATTTCGCACATGGTTCGCACCAAGGCATTGAAACTACTCTGCCCGCTTGCGCACACGAATCTTGATCGGCACCGAGCCAAATTCAAAACCTTCACGAATCGATCGTTCTAAGTACCGCAAATAAGTCTGCGGAAGTTCTTTATTGACGAACAATGTAAACGTCGGTGGATCTGATGCACCCTGCAACGCATACAAAACTCGTCCACCACTTGGGGCTGGTTGCTGTTGTTGCGCTCGCGCAATGACTCGATTGACATCGCGTGTCGGCACTCGGCGGTGGTACTGCTCAATTGAATCTTGCAGTACGGGTCGCAACTTTTGTACTCCCTTGCCAGTTAACGCCGACATTTTCAAAACTGGTGCATCACCAACGAAAAACAGTTTGCGTCCAATCTCGATATCTATTTCAAGCCGCTGATCTGCATTTAACATCTCCCATTTATTTAATACGACAACAACTGGGCTTCCCGATGCATCAATCCGCTCGGCCAGGCGTTGATCTTGACTCGTAATGCCTTCAGTTGCATCGATTACGAGCAACGCAATATCGGATTCGTCTACGGCTCGCAATGCTCGCACAAACGAGTAGTACTCAGTTGATTCATCAACGCGACTACGCCTGCGCATTCCGGCAGTGTCGACAAACATCATCGGTCCATCTGGAGTTTCGACAACCGTATCTATTGAGTCTCGTGTTGTACCAGGCATGTCATGAACTACTGCTCGGTCTTGACCCACGAGACGATTGAAGAGTGTGCTCTTGCCAACATTCGGACGACCAACTATCGAAACGCGCGGAATACCAGGAGTTCGGTTCGGGCCTTGCCGTTCGACTTCAACTTCAGCCTGATCATCGCCCTCGCGCCGCGGAACCCGAATTAAAATTTCGTCCAGCACATCACCAGCTTTTCGCCCGTGTAGCGCGGAAACCGGAAATGGATCACCTAAACCGAGAGATAAAAACTCCCACTTATCAAATTCACGCTTATCGGTGTCTACTTTGTTAGAAACGACGAGTACTTCTTTTCCACTTGTACGCAACCATTTAGCGATTGCTTGGTCGTCATCTAGAACTCCGGCTGCAGAGTCGACCACAAATAGAACTAGATCGGCTTCTTTCACTGCGGATTCGACTTGGCGACTGACTTTTGCGTCGAGTTCAGTTCCGCCGGGCATCCATCCACCCGTATCAACGACATTGAAGTGCCGACCTTGCCACTCAACTTTTCGTTCAAATCTGTCGCGAGTTACGCCTGGAGTATCTTGCACGATCGCTACCTGCGAACCCATAAATCTGTTGAAAAGTGTGCTCTTGCCAACATTCGGCCGACCAACAATGACAACGGTTGCTAGAGATGTTGTCACGCCGGTAGTTTACCGTTGCATTGGCAAGGTAATCTTCGAGGCGGTGAATAACGTCGACGAAGTTATCCTCGCGTCGCCTCGTGGATTTTGTGCTGGAGTTGAGATGGCGATCAAAGCCTTGGCATGGATGGTGCGAACTTTTGACGCTCCTGTTTATTGCTACCACGAGATAGTGCATAACAAAATCGTCGTTGATCGATTCAAGAATCTTGGAGTGATCTTCGTCGATGATTTAAGCGAGATACCCAAAGGTCGCCCAATCATGCTTTCGGCACACGGTTCTGCTCCGCAGGTTGTTGCCGCAGCACGCGAACTCGGAAGTTATGTCGTTGATTCGGTGTGTCCTTTGGTAACCAAAGTGCATCACGAAGTGAAAACTCGAGCCACCAAGGGCTACCACATTGTCTATATCGGCCACGAAGGACACGAAGAAGCAGTCGGGACTATGGCAGTCGCGCCCGACTCGATCTCACGAGTTGAAACTCTTGACGAAGTTGCGGCGCTGAAAAACTTCACTGAACCAGTTGCGATTCTCGCTCAGACAACGCTGTCGCATCGCGATTGGAAGGATGTTGCCGACGCCGTGAAAGTCAAGTATCCGCAAGTCTGGTCGCCGGGCAAGAGCGATCTTTGTTTCGCCACGACGAATAGGCAAGGCGCTTTAATGGAAATTTCCACGAAGTGCGATGCAATAATCGTGATCGGATCTGACAACTCGTCGAACACGAGAGCACTTGAGAAACTTGCCAGAGACTGTGGCTGTAAAAATGTTTATCGCGTCAACGATGCAAGCGAACTGCCGAGCGATCTTTGTGGCACGATTGGCGTAACTGCAGGTGCCTCGGCGCCTGAAGAACTTGTTGTCGAGATCATTCAATTGCTTGCACCGCGCAATGGAGTCCACGAAGTAAAAATCGCCCAAGAGGACGAATACTTTCCGCCTCCGAGACACATTCGACAACTTCAAACATCAATTGAACTCGTTGCGACATTAATGCTTGGCGGTTCGCTTGCGACACGACGAATCGTCGACGATAAAAAAACTGCGGCTAGCTCAGTGCTGGCACTACTCGCGCTCTAGTTTCACGCTCTAGTTTCACGCTCTAGTTTCGCGCTCTAGTTTCTCGGCACTTCACTCCACGGCTTGTCGCGGTCAACTCGCACATCACCAGGTAGCCCCAACATTCTTTCACCTAAAATATTTTTCATTACTTCGGTTGTCCCACCTTCGATGCTGTTGGCTCGACTGCGCAGAAATGCTTTTGGCACCGAATCAAAACTCATTGCAGTTTCAGGACGCACGAGCGCATAACTGCCGTAAAGCATTCCATTTGCACCCATCAGGTCTACACAAAACTCATATGTGTCTTTATTGAGTTCAGCACTGGCAACTTTGCCAATTGAGCCCTCTGGGCCAGGCGTTCCCATCCGACGGTTCTGCCCTGCACGAATATTTGTAAGCCGCAAGACCTCTGCTTTAATCCACAACTTCATCAGTTGATCTTGTGTCGCAGCCGACTTCTGATCTTTTGGAAGAGCTTCCCAAAGTTTGACAGCCTCTCTAATCGGACCAGTTGCCTTTCGTGGTATCGCTCCGCCAATCGCAACACGCTCGTTCATTAATGTTGTCAGACTCACTCGCCAGCCGTCGCCCGCTTTACCGAGAGTTTCCCCAACGGCAACTCGAACATCTGTAAAATAAACTTCATTAAATTCTGCCTCACCGGTTATCTGACGCAGAGGTCGCACTTCAACACCTGGTGCTTGCATATCAACAATCACCGCTGTGAGCCCTGCATGTTTAAATGCTTGGGCGTCTGTTCTAACAACTAGCAATCCCCACTTTGATAAATGAGCGAGAGTTGTCCAAACTTTTTGACCGTTAATAATCCATTCATCACCATCGCGAACACCTTTGGCAGAGAGTCCTGCAAAATCTGAACCCGAACCAGGTTCAGAAAACAATTGACACCAAATCTCTTCACCCGTATATAACGGTCGCATATATTTCTTGACCTGTTCACGTGTACCCCACTGCGAAATAGTCGGTGCACACATTCCGTAGCCAATCGGATTGCGCATATAACTTGACGGACCACCGGCAGCCGAAATCGCTTCGTTGACAATTTTCTGATGTTTCGGCGACGCGTTGATTCCGCCACTTCCTTCAGCAAAGTGCACCCACGCCAGACCAGCATCAAATTGCGCGCCAAGAAATTTTACCGCTGACGTTGAACTTGGAGGATATTCGCTAAGCAATTTTTCGACACGACGCTGAACTTCAGCGTCAGTAACAATTGTTTCGGCCTCAACTGTTGTCATTCAAATCTCCTTTAAGCAACCTAGTTAAAGATACTGTGTCGTCAAGTTGCAAACCGACTTGAAGCACTTTATGTCCACGTAATTCTCGTGTGAGCAACAACGAATTTTTGATTTATGACCGAGATTGACTAGGTTGCAGTTATGTTTCCTGGTTCAGTGGCGTTACAAGATCCAAATCGTCCGGCAGTAATAATGGCCGCGACGGGGGCGATTACAACCTTTGCAGAATTGGATGCTCGCGCCAATGCCCTGAGTCATGTGTTGCGTAATGCGGGCCTAAAAGTTGGCGACCACATCGCATTTTGTCTAGAGAATCATCCACGCTATTTTGAAATTCTTTGGGGTTGCCACTACGCGGGCCTGATCTACACGGCTTGTTCTTCGCGTTTAACGACCGATGAACTTAGCTACATCGTCGACGATTGTGGCGCAAAAGCATTTATCACGAGCAAATATAAATCTGAGCAAGCCGTTGAACTCAATTCAAGAACACCAAAAGTGAAATTGCGTTTGATGCTTGACGGAACAGTTGCTGGGTACGACTCGTTTGAAGATACTGTCGCCAATTCTCCAACTACAGAATTACCTAATCGCATCGATGGCGTTGACATGCTCTACTCAAGTGGCACGACAGGTCGTCCTAAGGGCGTCAAACTCGGGTTGGCAATGACGCCTCTTGGTACGCCAACTGGACTGACCGCTCTGTGCCAAATGCTTTTTGCGATGGACGACAAGACAACATATCTTTCACCAGCCCCGCTCTATCATTCGGCGCCATTGCGTTTCACGATGACTGCGCAACGTCTTGGTGGCACCGCGATAATAATGGAGCACTTTGACCCAGAAGAATATCTCAAACTAATCGCCCAATTTAATGTTACACATTCGCAACTTGTGCCAACGATGTTTGTGCGGATGTTAAAACTCGACGATGCAACGAGAACCAATAACGACACATCAAGCCTGCGATGCGCAATACATGCAGCGGCTCCGTGTCCGATCGAAGTGAAACACAAAATGATTAATTGGTGGGGACCAATAATTCATGAGTACTACGCCGGTAGCGAAGGCAACGGTTTTGTTTACTGCAATTCAGAGCAGTGGCTCGCCCACCCGGGCACAGTTGGCACCTCGATCAACGCTGTGATTCATATTTGCGATGATCAGGGCAATGAGCTGCCAACTCTTGAACCGGGCACAATCTATTTTGAGAGCAAAGCTGTTTTCGAATATCACAACGATCCAGAAAAAACTAAGAGTTCGAGAGATCCACTCGGTCGTGGATGGACGACTCTCGGTGATGTCGGCTACCTCGATGCTGATAATTATTTATACCTGACAGACCGCAAAGCATTCATGATTATTTCGGGTGGCGTAAATATCTATCCACAAGAAGCCGAAAATATTTTGATAAATCATCCGCTCGTAATTGATGTTGCTGTGTTCGGCGTTCCCAACGAAGAGTTCGGTGAAGAAGTTAAGGCAGTGGTGCAACCTACCAAAATGCCAACAACGCCAGAGCAAGCGGCCGAACTTGAGCGAATACTGAAGACCTTCTGCAGAGAATCTCTGGCTGATCTGAAATGTCCGCGTTCAATTGATTTTCGCGCCGAGTTACCACGCCACCCGACGGGCAAACTTTACAAGCGGCTACTCAAAGACGAATATTGGAAGAATGCAGGGCGCGCGATTTAGTCGGTCGCGAACACCAACTTCACCATCGTGTTGCATCCTTTTCTAAAACACAAAACACCGATTGCATTTGCTCATCGTGGCGGTGCCAGCGATGCTCCCGAAAACACTATGCCTGCGTTTCAAAAAGCAATGGATCTGGGATACATATATATAGAGACGGATGTGCATGTCACGCGTGATGGTGTATTACTTGCGTTTCACGACGATGATCTATCGCGTACTTGCGGTCGACCAGGAAAGATCAGCGAACTCGATTACGCACAAGTTTCACAGGCACGGGTCAACGGGATTGAACCGATACCACTGCTTGAAGATTTGATTGCAACTTGGCCCAATGCACACATCAACATCGACTGTAAATCTGACCAAGCGCTACAACCACTTGAAACCAGACTCGCCCGCGGCGATCTATTCGAACGCGTATGCATCGGCTCATTCAGCGATAAGCGCCTCAATCATTTGCGGGAAACTTTCGGCGACAAACTTTGCACTTCGATGGGTCCGCGAGATGTCACAAAGTTGCGGCTCGGAAGTTGGGTCAAAACAACAAGCAAATTTCGCAACATTCATGCAGCACAAGTACCAGTAAGTCAGGGTCCGCTAACAATCGTGGATCGAAAATTTATTGACGCGGCCCACCGCGCTGATCTTCAGGTTCATGTTTGGACAATTGATGACCCCATTGAGATGAAGCGTTTACTTGATTTAGGCGTTGACGGTATTATGACAGACCGACTCGAAATTTTAAAAAAAGTAATGTTAGATTATTCGTGTTGGCATGCCAACTGAGGTATTCTGAGAAAATGAGAGTAGACACAAACTTCTTCTGCACAGTTCCGATGGATGATGCCGGCAAAGTAGCTCCGACAAAACGAAGATACGGCAACGACAGCGTGATTGAGTGTTACAAAAACCTCGTTTCGTGGGCCAGAACTGCCGACCAAGTTGGCATAGATACGATGTGGCTGACAGAGCATCATTTTCAATTTGAAGGCTACGAGGTGTTGCCGAATCTCATAATGTTCGGACAACATCTAACTAGCGTCACGAAAAATCTTCGATTAGGTCAAATGTTCAACGTCGTTCCGCAGTGGCATCCACTTCGTCTGGCCGAAGACTTCGCTCTCGCCGACATCGTTACGGGCGGTCGAATGGAGTTCGGCGTCGGTCGTGGCACTGTGCCGCGCGAGGCCTGGAGTCTTGGCACTGTTGTTGCATCTGGAGACAACGCCATGAGCGCCGAGCATGACCGAATTAATCGTGAGGTGTTCGAAGAAAGTCTTGAAATAATCAAACTTGCGTGGTACAACGAGAGATTTTCGTATCGTGGCAAGCATTTTGTTTTTCCTCCAGATGATATTCCTGATCGCGGAAGTTATGTTGACGATTTAACTTTGATTCCAAAACCACTTCGCATGATTGATATTTATCAGCCTGTCACATCTCCTGAGACAATTGAATATGTACCGCGAGTTGGTCACAAAGCGGTCTACTGGCTGCAAAACGCCGACAGCCAGAAGCAAAAGTGGGATCGCTACGCCGAGATTCGCGAACAAGAAGGCACACCGGTAGCGCCTGGTGAAGATCGAATGCTTGTGATCAATCTGCACTGCGCAAAGACCCGTGAAAAGGCAATGATCAAAGGCCAGCCTGGGCACGACGAGTTTGCAAACTTTCTGTCGCCGTATGGTCGATTTTCTTCTTATCGAAACCCCGATGGCAGCAAGGTTGCTTTCAACCACTGCCCAACTGTGCAAGAGTCGATCGATCAAAAGATTCAGATCGTTGGATCATTTGATGATGCTGTTGACACGATTGGCTTTTGGCGTGAACTTCTTGATTTGAAACACATTTGCTTTTTCTTTGATTATCCAGGCGTGAACCGTGATGAGATGAACGAACAGATGCATTTCATCGCTGACGAGATCTTCCCTCGACTTGGAGAAAAAATAGAACGTCGACCGTTGCCAAATCTT
>CAMATY010000035.1 GCA_945861325.1 Ferrithrix thermotolerans DSM 19514 | reverse complement strand
CTCTTTGCGTGAATCCGACGCCAGCCTCATTGATACCTATGTAAAAAATGACAATATCGCGCTTACTTAAATCATTCACTTTTTCGAGAACGGTGACACGCTCTGTTGATGTCGCTGCGCTTTTTCCGAAATTTTCAACCCGTCGTTTTGCGCTGCGATCATTAAGCAGACGCTGAAGGATGGATGAGAACGTCATGTCATCTGGCACCTCAGCACAAAAAGTTGTTGATCCACCAAAAATCAAAACTCTTCCCGAGAATGATGCGGGCTGGTCAGTAGTAGTGCGCAAACCGTTTGCGTCACTGGTTGTAAGCGGATAAGGCCATGGTCCCGGGCCGTCTGATCGCGAGTTTCTAAAAATTTCAACAGTCTGATATTGCGAAGACGACTCAGAGTTTGTTGCGAACCGAAACCCGATCTCGGTCACGACCAATAAACAGACCAGAATCGCGAAATTGACAGAAACAATCCGACGAATTGACGATCGGCCATAAGTATAGATTGCGAGAAACAAGAATAGAGCAAGAACCACGCGCATGCCCAGTGATGTCACCGATGATCTCTCGAAAATGAGTAAACCACCGCAAAACATGGCAGTCAAAAACTCGCTCAGATATTTAAAATTGCGAAACTTTTCAGTGAGCCTGGGCGCCAAAAGAATTAATCCAAATAACGCAAGATATATGACGAACCTTTTAGCAGTAGAGCCCGACAACCAAATTGGAAACACTGCGATAACTGACCAAATGAGCGCTCCAAGAGGTTTCATCGAGACCTTCGAAAAACGCACAAGCGATCGCTGAGAGAAAATCACGATAAAAGATTAGTACACGGAAACTTTTAGTGGTGTCGAAGAGGGGACTTGAACCCCTACGCCCTTACGAGCGCCAGCCCCTTAAGCTGGTGCGTCTGCCAATTTCGCCACTCCGACGTGGAATAAAAATATATCCTAAATACTCGCAAACCCTGACAGCTAAGCCAGCAATAAACCCAACGCAATTACTGTCACAACCCATGTGAGTGCAAACACCGTTGTTATTCGGTTGAGATTTCTTTCTGCGGCTGCCGAACCAAGAGCAGCCGACCCTCCACCGCCAAACATGTCTGACAGTCCCCCACCTTGACCACTGTGCAGAAGCACGCCGACAATCATTGACAACATTGCAATCACATTAATGACAACGGTGACGTAAGTAATTATATTTCGCACGAGAAAATGCTACCTTCAGGACTCAGGAAAATGGCATGCCGACATTTGACCCGTTGCACGCAATTCAAGCACTGGCTCTTGTTGTGCACAAATGTCTTGGGCTTTCCAACAACGGGTTCGAAAGCGACAACCAGACGGCGGATTCATCGGAGACGGTACTTCGCCTTCAAGTGTCACGCGGGTGCGCGATCGCTCAGCCTTCGGATCGGTTAGTGGAACCGCCGACAACAAAGCTCTTGTATATGGATGAGTTGGATGCTCGAACACCGTCTCTTGGTCGCCGATTTCTACTATCTTTCCTAAATACATAACTGCGATACGGTCAGCGACATGGCGCACGACAGACAAGTCGTGAGCAATAAGCAAATAACTTATCCCGAGTTTCTTTTGCAAATCCTCAAACAGGTTGAGAATTCCAGCTTGGATACTTACATCAAGTGCCGATACCGGCTCATCAAGAATAATTAGCGCAGGATTCAGTGCCAATGCCCTTGCGATTCCAATTCGTTGTCGCTGACCTCCGGAGAACTCGTGAGGAAATCGCGACGCATGATCAACCGAGAGTCCGACGAGTTCAAGCAACTCAAAAACCTTGTCGTTATGGTCACCTGGAACACCTTGAACAATTAATGGCTCGGCAATTGACGACCCAACTGTCATTTTAGGATCCAGAGATGCGAACGGATCTTGAAAAACGATTTGCATTTTGCGTCGCAATGCCCGCAACTCTTCATACTTCATTGAGCCCAAATCTTTACCGTCAAAATAGACCTGACCAGAAGTTTGTTCAATCAATCGCAATACGCAACGGCCTACTGTTGTTTTTCCAGAACCCGACTCGCCCACTAGACCAAGTGTTTGGCCCTTATTGATTGAAAACGAGACATTCGTTACTGCTTGTACAGCACGCTTCTTAGACCGTGAATTTTTAGTACGGCGAACTTCAAAATTCTTAACAAGATTTGTGACACGAAGAAGCTCGTCGCTCATTGTCGAACCCGAAAATTTGGTAATTCTTGCGCGCGCAAACACGCTGTTTGCAGATCGTTGAAAATTCTCAACTCTGGAATATCTACTTCGCATGTTGGCTCAGCAAACTCACAACGAGTGCGAAATGCACAACCAGACGGCGGCGCCATCATATTTGGCGGAAATCCACGGATTGGAGTTAGTCGATCTTTGCCGGGTTGTGGGATTGATGCAAGAAGGCCACGCGTATATGGATGACTTGGATGATCGTACAAACTTTCAATCGAACCCTGTTCAATATTTCGCCCGGCGTACATCACATCAACTCTGTCGGCGACGCGCGCGATCACACCAAGATCGTGAGTGATCAAAACTACAGCCGTACCAATTTGCTGTTGCACACGTTTGATAACTTCAAGAATCTGTGCTTGCACAGTCACATCAAGTGCGGTAGTTGGCTCATCAGCGATTAATAGTTTTGGATTATTGGCAATAGCAATGGCAATAACTACGCGCTGACGCATTCCGCCTGAAAATTCATGAGGATATTGACTCGAGCGTTGTTCAGGTTGTGGAATACCCACCAGATCTAGAAGCTCAACGGCGCGTGTGGCTGCTTGCTTGCTTGTCAAATTCTGGTGTGACTGCAACATTTCGACAATTTGTTTGCCAACACGATGAACAGGGTTGAGCGCTGACAACGGATCCTGAAAGATCATTGACATAAGTCGTCCACGCACTGAGCGCATCTGTTGTGGCGATTTGCCAATTAGTTCCTCGCCCTGAAGCACAACTGAACCCGTGACTCGCGCCCTAGAAGAGAGCAATCCAATTGCCGCCAAGAAAGTCACAGATTTACCGGAGCCTGATTCACCGACAACTCCAAGAAGTTCGCTCTCTTCGACATCAAGATCCACACCTCTTACGGCGAAAACCTGCCCGAATGGAGTATCAAAAGTAACTCGCAGATTGCGAATTTGAAGTATCTTTTCAGCCATTAATTGCCGCGATCAAGTTGAGTATCAGTTGCATCACGCAATGCGTCGCCAATGAAATTAACGCTCAGCGCGATAATTACCAACATAAGACAAGGAAACACGGCCAGCCACCAAAAGCCCGTTTGTACAGCACCTTTGGCCGCACCGACCAAATTACCGAGAGATGTCGCACCATCACCTGCTTGTGGACCATAACCGAAAAAGGCGAGTGTTGACTCACCAGTAATTGCACCAACCACAGAGAAAGTCAGCGCAACCATTATTGGCCCAATCGAATTTGGCAACAAATGTCGGCGGATAATGTAACGACGGCTCGCACCCACTGCTCGAGCGGCCTCAATGTACTCACGCTCCTTGAGTGAAAGCACTTGCCCTCGAACAATGCGAGCAACACCCATCCATCCAAAAATACTGAACAAAAGGATAATGAACCTAATTGAATTCATCTCACCTGTAATTGGTTTAATCCACGGGATCGCACCCAAGACATTTCGCACAATGAGAAGTGTCACGAGAAACGGGAAAGCCAAAAATAAATCGGTGATCCTCATCATGATGTCGTCAAACTTTCCACCCCGAAAACCAGCCACCGCACCGACGAGTGATCCGATAGTGACAGAAATCAGCGCACTAAGCAAACCGATTATCAGAGAAACTCTCACTCCATAAACTAAACGACTGTAAAGATCACGACCAATATCGTCGGTGCCCAACCAAGCATTGGCACGAGGTGTCAGAAATGAATTGGGCGGAACTTGAACTGATTCATTGACCCCGTAGCGAGCCGTAAACGGCGCAAAAACTACCAGCAAGGTCAGCAGACCTAAAATCACACAACTAATGACTGCGGCCTTGTGAGAAACAAAGCGCCTGAAGGCCATCTGGCGCGGCGACAGCGAGGTCTGGGTTTTATTACTCACGGCGAATTCTTGGATCGAGCCATGCGTATGAAAGATCAGCAACTAAATTAAAAATAAGAATTGAAGCGACAATAATAACCATCCATGGCATAAGCAGTGGAAAGTCTCCGTCTCCAAAAGATTTCAGAAAATAAAGACCCATCCCTGGATAGGAAAAAATATTCTCGGAAATAATTAATCCTCCAACGATCGAACCAAAGTCAATGGCAGCGACAGTGACAATTGGTATCAGTGCGTTTCGCATTCCGTGATGAATCAGTACTCGCCGTTCACTGATGCCCTTAGATCTCGCCGTGCGCATGTAATCAGAATTTAAAACATCCAATAAAGACGCGCGCAAGTAGCGACTATAAGTTGCAATAATCTGAATAGCCACGACGATGGTTGGTAGTGCCATAAATTTCAACATCAGAAATAGATCAAAGCCAGTATGACCTGCAGGGTAAACGCCCGAAGTTGGGAAAAGACTAGATCCAAACCAACGCTGCCAATAAACAGCGAATAAAAGTTGCAATAAAATTGCTGAAATATAGGGCGGAATTGAAATACCGACAAAAGCCCCGGTATTTATCGCAATATCGCGTCTACCGCCAGGTCGCAGAGAGGCAAGTAGACCAAAAATAAGCCCGAAGAAAACGCCAACAACCGTCGCGGCAATACCTAGTCGCAGCGTGTTCGCCATGGCATCTTTCAATGCGGGCCAAACTTCGCGAGAGCCCTTAATACTGCGGGGCCAGTTTCCAGTCAGGAAATTGTTTAGCCACCGAAAATAACCCAGAACATAGTTCGGGTTCAAACCATTTATGTCAATGTATTGTTGTATCTTCTCTGGAGTGACGCGGGGGTTTGAGCGCTTGTAACTCTCAACAGGATTTGTGCCGATTCTCAGTGCGACATAAACCAAGAATGTAACAATCAACATAGTTGGAAGAGCCCATGCAAGGCGACGCAAGATGTAACGAATCATTGGTTCTTAGAAATTCCATTTCATTTTGTTGAACTAAAGAAGGTGCGTCGACTTGGCACTTGGCCAAATCGACGCACCATTCTTAATTAGTTAATTCAATTACTGAAACTGCTGGAAGTTGTCTTCTAGCTATTTACCTTTACAGTCGCTTCGCCTGTGAGCAGGTTAGTGACTACATACTTTGCATCATTCGTGGTTGCATAAGCACCTGGCATCACTTGAGATGCCGTTGTCCAAATCATCCACGAAGAGTTTGCACACTCCGTGATTGGGTTGAGGCACCCTGGCCACTGCTCGGCACCGAGCACAATTTGCCCGTCGCCATCAACATCTGTCCACAGGTGAATATTATTGAATGCTGCAAAATTGTTGAGTTGGCCATCCACTGGACCGCCGACCTTGTCACTTCGCCAGAATCCTGACTTCGGAAACTGCATCAAAGGCAACATCGCATGATCTTTTGCCATGAGCACAAGAACTTGCTTGATTTTTTCTGCCCGAGTCACTGCATCAGCGTCGACATCAGCCGCATAAAGCAGATCTGACGCCTCAGTGTTGCACCAACCACCACTATTTTGACCTTTATTTTTGTTGGCTGCAGTTGGGATAAGGTCGCAAGCAAAACCGCCCGTTAAATAACTTGGATCTGGTGTTGGTGTAGTGATGTACATCGCCATGTCGTAGTCCATGCTCGGTAGCCGCTGCTGGAAGTAACACTCCGCAGGGCAGTTATCTGCACGCACTTTGAAACCGGCTGCATTAAGCAACGGAATCAAATATGCCTGAGTACTCTCACGACGCGTGTTACCCGTGTTGATGATCCAACGAACATCAGGAACTTTGCCACTTGGGTCAACCCAGAAACCATCGGCTCCCTTGGTCCAACCATTCTCTGTCAACAATGCTTCTGCTGCTGCCGGGTCGTAGCTATTTGTGAACTCGTCCCCGTTGCAGAACGGTCCTGGAACTATCGGACCGCACTGAAGCAAATCTTTTCCACCGAGTGGTATGTAGATCTGCTTGAACAATGCATCACGATCAATTGACATCGAGAATGCTGCACGGAAGTTTGGATCTGCGAATGGTCCACATTTCTGCTGGAAATAGAACCCCTCATAGTCAAGGCCGTAATCAATCTTGGATGCGATATTGTCTTGCTTCACTGCTTCTTCAATGCCTGCGTAGAACTGCGGATAAATCATGTCCACTTCGCCTGCCTTGATCGCTGCAATTTCTGTATCGCTGTCAGCCTTCGGCACCATTACGAATTTCTTCGTGACGGCTTTGTCGTCGCCCCAATATTTATCGTTCGGCACAAAAACAACCTGATCTGGACTCCAAGACTTAATTTTGTATGGACGACCAGAGAACGGAATGTTGCTTGCGAAATCTCCCGACACATCTTTGGTGTTCTTGACTGCCGCAGCCTTGATCAATGAACCAAATAATCCGCGCCATGGTGCGTAAACAGCCTTCAAAGTAACAACAACTTGTTTGTCACTTGCTCCCGCTTCTACGGCGGTCACTTGGTCATACCCTGATGTCGAAATTGATGCTGGGGTATTCAAGGACGCTTCCCAGGTTGCCTTGAAATCGGCGGCTGTTATCTGTGAACCGTCATCCCAAACTGCAGCTGGATTAATATCATATGTAATCGTCATGCCACCAGTTGTTGCTGGCTTCGTGTAGTCGTAAGTAACTGCTGCACAGTCATCCAAACTTGTTGGATAACTTGCAGGCGCCACCGCCGCTGTTGTATCGCTAGTTGCTGCATCATCGCTTCCGCCGCAGGCTGCGGCAATTAATGACACAGCTACTAGTGCAGACGCGAGACGAGTCACTTTTGTGGTTTTTCTCATTTCTGTTCTCCCCTTTTGAACATCTAGAAATCGGCTGACTTCAAGATGACCGAAGAATAACACATCGCAAATAGTTTCGAATAACTATGCAGCCCTTAGTCGGTATTGACAAATGCGGGCAAACTCCGCAGAATCAAGGCTTGCGCCACCAACCAGCACACCATCAATATCGGGCTGGGACATTATCTGGACAATGTTGCTGGCCTTGACGCTTCCACCATATTGAAGTCGGATCGCACTTGCTGCCATCGGCGACGAGATCTTTGATACTTCCGCGCGGATTGAACTAATTACTCGTTGTGCATCATCCGCAGTCGCAGTTTTTCCGGTGCCGATCGCCCAAATTGGTTCGTAGGCAATCACCATCGACCGAACATGTTCAACTGATCGCTTCGATAATGCTGAGCGAACTTGTCCAAGAACTTTCTCATGAGTCAGACCTGCCTCACGATCGGCAAGGGTTTCACCAACACACAAAATTGGCGTCATCGAATATTTTTGAATCGCAACCACTTTTTGTTGTACCTGTTCCTCGGTCTCGCCGAAAAGTTGACGCCTCTCGCTGTGACCGACAATTACATAGTGAACATTGAGCTTGGCGAGAAACTGTGCAGAGACCTCACCTGTGAACGCACCCGATTCGGCCTCGTGGCAATGTTGCGCACCGAGAATAAATTGCAAATCATCAGCGTCAATAAGTGTCTGTGAACTTCTTAGATCGGTAAATGGTGGGTGTATCGTCACATCTACTGCTGCGAAATCTTCTTTGGTCAATAGATACGCAAGTTTTTGAATCGATTGAATAGCTTCAAAGTGGTTATGGTTCATCTTCCAGTTACCACTAATAATTGGCTTACGAACTTCATTTGACATTGGGTGCTCCTCGCAGTGCGCTCAATCCTGGCAAGTCGCCGAGTTCGAGAAACTCTAGTGATGCACCGCCGCCAGTTGAAATATGGTCTACATCTTTTTCAAAACCAAACTGCGCCAGGGCTGCCGCCGAGTCACCACCGCCGACAATTGTAAACGCTTTCGTCTCTGACATTGCCTGAGCAATAGTTCGAGTTCCCGCAGCGAATCGTAAATCTTCAAACATCCCCATTGGACCGTTCCAGAACACACTTCGGGCTCCCATGATTATGTCAGCAAATGCAGCAGCACTTCCTGGACCAATATCTAAACCCTTAGCACCAGGCGGTAGACGAATTCCAAAAGTTGCAAATTGACTGTCTGAATCAACACCGACGATGTCTTCAGGCAAATGAATTTCAACTTTTGATGCCAGTAGTTTCTTGCAGAACGATATTTGATCTGGTTCGCACAAAGAGTCTCCAATCGGCATTCCATTGGCTGCAAGAAAGGTGAAGCACATTGCGCCACCAATCACAAACGAGTCAACAACATTCGACAATGCTTCGATCACACCAATTTTGTCACTGATCTTTGCTCCACCTAACACTGCCACGAGAGGTCGTTTCGGATTGTTTCGCATCTCACCAAGTACTTCTACTTCGCGTTGCAATAATCGCCCTGCGGCTGATGGCAATGTCTTTGGTGGGCCGACAATTGAAGCGTGTGATCGGTGTGCCGCACCAAATGCATCATTGACGTATAGGTCAACACCTTCAACAAGTTGCTTTACAAACTCTGGGTTGTTTGCTTCTTCTCCTGGATTGAAGCGAAGATTCTCAAGTAACTCGGCGCCTGGGGCTAGTTCTCCAAGTCGCCTTCGAATTGGTGCCATCGAATATTTTAATGTCGACACGCCTTTTGGGCGACCAAGGTGACTCGCGCATATTACTTTTGCACCGCGATCTGTTAGCCAATTAATCGTCGGCAGCGCGGCACGAATTCGAAAATCGTCAGCGATAACTCGATCTTCATCGCTGCCCGACATTGGGACATTGAAATCAGTTCTAACCAAAACGGTCTTGCCGCGGACTTCTCCAAGATCTTCTAGTTGTGGAACCATCTAACGCTTGAGTGCTGCCCCAATAAATGTTGTGAGATCAACCAAACGATTCGAATAACCCCATTCATTGTCGTACCAGCCGAGAACTTTGACCAACGATCCCATACTCATTGTCAGGTCGCTATCAAAGACACAACTGTGTGGATTCGTAACTACATCACTAGAGACAATCGGGTCAGCGCAGTATTCAAGAATATTTTTTAGAGGCCCGGATGCCGCGGCCTTGAATGCAGCATTAATCTCAGAAACCGATGCTGGTTTCTTAAGATTCGCAACCAAATCAGTAATTGATCCCGTTGGAACCGGTACTCGTAACGATGTTCCGTCCAACTTTCCCTTCATTGATTGCATCACAAGACTTGTTGCGCGTGCGGCACCTGTGCTTGTTGGAATGATATTTATTGCAGCCGCTCTGGCCCTTCGCAAATCACTGTGGGGTCCGTCAACTATCGACTGGTCACCCGTATATGCGTGAATCGTTGTCATCAAACCATTCTCAACGCCAAACGCATCATCTAACACTTTGACCATTGGCACAAAACAATTCGTCGTGCAACTTGCGTTTGAAACTACTTTATGGGTCTTCGGATCAAAGTCTTGATGATTGACGCCGAATACGAAAGTCGCATCAGCATTAGTTGCTGGGGCAGAGATAATTACACATGGCGCTCCAGCATCCAAGTGGGCAGAAGCTTTTTCGCGGTCCGTAAAAAAACCAGTCGACTCAATTACAAGATCAACGCCGAGATTCCCCCAACCCAACTCCTTTGGGTCTCTCTTTGATAAAACTTTCAATAGTTTGCCGTCAATGCTGATTCCGTCATCAGTGGCGTTAATTGTGTTCGGCAGGACACCAAGCACCGAGTCGTATTTAAGAAGATGCGCCATCGTCTTTAGAGAACCGAGATCGTTGACCGCAACAATCTCAATATCTGCACCAGTTTGTTTAATCGCCCGATAAAAATTTCTGCCAATACGCCCGAAGCCGTTGATTCCAACTCTGATTGTCATGCCTAAACCTTAGTGCCCCGAGTCGACTCGCATAATGTCGCGGTGGGTAATCCTAGGTTGTTGTGCGTTTTTAATAAGCCAGTGTGAAATTTGTTCGGATATCACAACCGAACGATGACGACCACCAGTGCATCCGATCGCGATAGTCAAATAACTTTTACCTTCGGCAATATACGCAGGTAACAGAATCTTCAGCATGCTGTAAAGTTCGGCAAGAAACTTGTGCGAAAGTTCTTGCGACATCACATATTCTTTTACTGGCGAATCGAGACCAGTTAAGGGCCGCAATTCTTCATCCCAGTGAGGGTTGGGCAAAAACCGAACATCAAACACAAGGTCAACATCGGTTGGTAATCCGTGCTTGTAACCAAAAGAGACCACAGATACCTGCATCGCGTCACTGGCATCACCGCCTGCAAATAGTTCTCCGATTCGAGACTTAAGTTGATGAACGGTCAGGTTCGTGGTGTCGATTACTAGATCGGCTGCACCCATAACAGGTTCAAGCAGAGTTCTTTCTTTTGCGATTGCTTGTTCAACACCCGTCTTATCATCAGCCAGCGGATGCTTTCGACGCGTAGTTGCATATCGCTTGACGAGCTCAGCAGTCGTCGCGTCTAAATACAGCAGGCGCACACGATGACTTCCGTGCCGCAGTTTTTTTAAAACTTCAACTATTCCTAATTGCGCAGTTGGCGTACCAACGACTAACGCGAGTTTGGCTAACTTCGAACCCACCGAAGCAATCTCAACGACTTTGTCAATGAGTTCTGTTGGCATGTTGTCAACTACGAACCAACCCAAATCTTCTAGGTCGTCAGCGGCTAATGAACGACCCGCGCCCGACAGACCAGCAATCAATAAAATATCAGCCACTAATTAAAACACTACCCA
Source organism: Ferrithrix thermotolerans DSM 19514 (assembly GCA_945861325.1). Taxonomy (GTDB): domain Bacteria; phylum Actinomycetota; class Acidimicrobiia; order Acidimicrobiales; family Ilumatobacteraceae; genus BACL27. The sequence continues at coordinate 2,975 of CAMATY010000035.1, read as the reverse complement.
AGTTCCGCCTCTGTAGTCAGGAATGAAATCGCTGGTACACCGAATCCGCAACAGCAGTTGGTAGCCAAGTCAGTAACGCCAAGTCATCTCGACTTGCCTGCTTGACTGCAGAGACACTGCCCAACGCCTTGATCAATTTTGTTGCTCTGGCTGCCCCGAGTCCGGCGATGCCATCAAGCGAACTTGAAATCATTGCCTTGCCGCGCAACTCTCGATGAAACCGATTGGCGAAACGGTGTGCTTCGTCGCGAATAACTTGCAACATAAACAGTGCGTCACTTCCGCGAGGGACTTCAACTGGTTCCGAACTTCCCGGAATGAAAACTTCCTCAAAGCGTTTGGCTAGTGATGCGACTGGAATCTCATTTTCAAGACCTAGTTCACGGACAACCTGCTCGGCGACGCCAAGTTGCCCTTTGCCACCGTCGACCAAAAGCAATTGTGGCGCATACGAAAACTTGCCGGGTCTTTCACCACGCTCGTTAACTGGTTGATCTCTCTCAGAAATATAGGCACTAAGGCGACGTGTTAATACTTCACGCATCGCCGCATAGTCATCGTTGCCTGGCACATCTTTGATCTTGAATCGGCGATATTCGCGCTTCATTGGTAGCCCGTCTTCAAGAACGACCATTGAACCAACGTAATTTGTGCCTTGCAGATGCGCCATGTCGTAACATTCAATCCTTAGTGGAACTTCGGGCAGGTTCAACAAAGTTTGCAACTCGGTTAGTGCCCGCGACCGTGCAGTGTGGTCAGATGCCCGACGCAGTCGATGGCGATTTAATTCTTCTCGAGCATTATTCGTAACAAGTTCGTGTAGTTCACGTTTGTCGCCGCGTTGTGCGACTCTGATTTCAACACGCGAGGTTCGAAGACTGCTCAACCATTCTTCAAGAATTTGTACTTCTTCTGGTTCAAACGGCGCTAGAACCAACTTTGGAATACCCAATATTGGCGACTCGTCATATAGTCGCTCAATAATTCGACTTGTTAAGCCAGCACTGGTTACCGCTTCAACTTTGTCAACGACGAAACCTTTCCGCCCGACAACACGACCTTTGCGTACATAAAAAACCTGCACAGCAGCTTCAAATTCATCTTCGGCAACGCCGATTAGATCAATATCTTCACTGCGTTCACCAACCATCTGCTGGCGCTCAAGCGCCAGATTTATTGCCGACAGTTGATCGCGTAATCTTGCGGCCCGCTCGAATTCATGAGTCTTTGAAGCAACAGCCATCTCATCTTGAATTCGTTGACAAACATCGTCGCTCTCTCCATCCATTACATCCAAGAAGTCTTTGACATGATTTGCATACTTTTCTGGAGTTACATTTCCAACGCACGGCCCAGAACACTTCTCGATATGAAAAAGTAGACACGGACGCCCAAGTCGTTCGTGTTGTTTAAAAGTTGCTGGAGAACAAGTTCGAACAGGGAAAGACCGCAAAAGCAGGTCGAGTGTTTCGTGAATCGCCCATGGATGCGGATACGGGCCGAAATACCGGGTGCCCTTTCGTTTGCGTCCGCGCATCACGAGCGCCCTTGGCCATTGCTCGTCGACTGTGACCGCTAAAAACGGATAACTCTTGTCATCGCGTAATCGAATATTGAAACGCGGCGCGTAACGATTAATCAGGCTGTGCTCGAGAATCAATGCTTCTATTTCATTACGAACTTCTATCCACTCAACACTGGTCGCGGTTGAAACCATGTTTGCTGTTCGTGGGTGCAATGTCTCGGCGCTAGCAAAATAGCTGTTAATTCGGGATCTTAAGTTGTTCGCTTTACCTACATAAATTACGCGACCGTGAGAATCTTTGAACTGATAAGAGCCAGGCTTATCTGGGATTACTCCGCTCGGCCGTTGCATGATTTTCGCGAATTATTTTTTCTTCTTGACTGTCTTCTTGACTGTCTTGCGTGTCAACATCTTGGCAAGATATCGCCCGGTATGCGATGCGCCTATCTTTGCCACAACTTCAGGTGACCCCTCAGCAACAACAGTTCCGCCTCCGCTACCCCCTTCTGGACCGAGATCAATAATCCAATCAGCCGTTTTAATCACATCAAGATTGTGTTCAATCACTAAAACAGTGTTGCCCTGATCGACAAGACGCGCCAAGACGATCAACAATCTTCGCACATCCTCAAAGTGCAAACCCGTCGTTGGTTCATCTAAAAGATAAATCGTGTGACCAGTGCTGCGCTTTGAAAGTTCGCTCGCAAGTTTCACTCGCTGTGCTTCGCCTCCAGAAAGCGTTGGCGCTGATTGGCCAAGACGCACATATCCCAATCCGACGTCAACAAATGTCTGCATGTGCCTGGCAATTCGCGGTTGGTTCGCGAAAAATTCAACCGCGTCTGAGACGGGCAAATCAAGAACATCGGCTATATTTTTGCCCTTAAAAGTTATTTCTAAAGTGTCTCGGTTATACCGTGCACCTTTACAAACTTCGCAAGGCACATAAACATCGGGTAAGAAGTGCATCTCGATCTTGATAGTTCCATCTCCCGAACATGCCTCGCATCGACCTCCTGGAACATTGAAACTAAATCTCCCAGGCATGTAGCCACGCACTTTGGCTTCTGGTGTCGAAGAGAACAATTTGCGAATGTCGTCGAAAACGCCCGTGTATGTCGCAGGGTTAGATCTAGGAGTTCGCCCAATTGGCGATTGATCCATGTCAATGACTTTGTCAAGGTGCTGTATGCCGTCTACTCCGGTGTGGCGACCTGGTGCTTCTTTAGATTTATAAATTTTTTGCATTAAAGACGGCAGAAGAATGTCTCTGATCAATGTGCTCTTACCGCTTCCAGACACGCCAGTAACAGCAACAAAACATCCCAGTGGGATTTTCACATTTAAGTTTTTTAAGTTGTGCTCGCGTGCCCCTCTAATTGAAAGGAATTCTTTATTAGGTTCGCGCCGCATGACTGGGATCTCTACTGCTCGCTTGCCAGACAGATAT
>CAMATY010000034.1 GCA_945861325.1 Ferrithrix thermotolerans DSM 19514 | reverse complement strand
GAAGGCACAGTCGACGCAGTGTCAGAGATTCAAGGTCGCGTAACTATCGAAGCAGGTGCCAAAGTGTCAAACTCGCGAATTCGTGGCCCAGTAGTAATTGGTGCAGGCGCAATTATTGAAGACTCTTACATCGGGCCATATACATCGCTTGGCAAAAATTGTCGCGTGATTAAATCAGAGATGGACCACTCGGTAGTGCTTGACGGAAGTTCGATAGTGGGCGTCTCGCGGCTCACAGATTCTCTCATTGGTAAAGATGTTGAAGTAATTCGAAGTACTCAACAACCTCGTGCATTGCGACTGATGCTCGGTGACGACTCGAAAGTAGAGCTCGAATAATGGCAACCATTACAGAATCAACACTGATCAAGGGCGTGCAAATAGTTGAGCCTCAGGCCTTTGGCGACTCACGCGGAACCTTTATTGAGACATATCGTCGCGAGTGGTTTCCGCTTGGACGCGAAATGTTGCAAGGTAATCGGGGCGATCGGCAAGCAGGGTGCATCGTTGGCTTGCACTATCACTTGCACCAAGCCGATTATTGGTATGTGCCAATTGGTAGTTGTCGAGTGGTGCTGCACGATTTGCGTGTTGGCTCGCCAACGGATGGTGCGACTCAAGTTATAGATATTGGTGCTCGCGCTGATGGCACACACGACCACCGCGGCATTTTTATCCCACCTGGTGTCGCGCATGGTTTCGCATCGCTCACCAATATGGCGATCACATATCTTGTTGACAGTTATTACAACCCGAAAGATGAACTGGGCTTGGCATATAACGACAAAGCAGTAAAAGCCGATTGGGGTATTGCGTCGCCAATTCTGTCTGATCGCGATGCAGCCAACCCAACGCGGGATGCAATTGATTCGCAGGTTCGTCCGTTTTGGCCAATGCGGACATAAATTAATCTATGAAAATTTTTGTTACTGGCGGTGCAGGTTTTATCGGTTCGAACTATGTGCGTTGGGTTTTCGCAAACACCGATCACGAAGTCACGGTTTACGACTCGTTGACATATGCCGGTAATTTGTCGACGCTTAAAGATGTTGATGACAGCCCAAGATTCAAGTTCGTTAAAGGCAACATCTGCCAACCAGGTGATGTTGAAGCAGCGATGGCTGGTCACGACGCTGTTGTTCACTTCGCCGCCGAGAGTCACGTAGACAGGTCTATTGCTGGCAGCGAAGACTTCATATTGACTAATTGTTTCGGCACAAATGTCGTGATCGATGCAGCGCGCAGATTAAATATTTCACGCGTTTTACATATCGGCACCGATGAGGTTTACGGATCTGTAGAGACAGGCTCATCTCGTGAGAGTGATCCACTTGAGCCGCGCAGCCCTTATTCGGCATCTAAGGCGGGCTCTGATTTGATCGCTTTGTCGTATTTCTCGACGCACGGTACGCCAGTCGTTGTAACTCGTTGTACAAATAACTTCGGCCCATTTCAATATCCAGAAAAAGCAATTCCGTTATTCACAACGAATCTTCTTGACGACAAACAGATACCTCTCTATGGTGACGGTCTTAACGAACGCGACTGGATTTATGTTGATGATCATTGTTCGGGTGTACACCTGGCTCTTGAACACGGCACCGTAGGCGAGATTTACAACATTGGCGCTGGCAATGAAACTGCAAACAGAGTTTTAGTCAACAAACTTTTAGCACTGCTAGGTAAAGACGAATCAAGTGTGCAATATGTTGCTGACCGACTTGGTCACGATCGTCGCTACTCGGTTGATATTTCTAAGATCACGAAACTTGGTTGGAAGCGAACTCGTTCACTTGACGAAGCGCTTGAAGCCACAGTTAATTGGTATCGCGATAATCGCTGGTGGTGGGAGCCCCTGAAAGCCAAGAAATAGTGAAACTGTTAATCACCGGCGCGTCTGGACAACTGGGCACAGATTTAGTTTTATCGGCTCAAAAATCTGGTCACGAAATTATTGCAACAAGTCACTCCGACCTAGATATCACTGACAAATCACAAGTCGATCGCGTCGTTGGCGACGCAAATGTTGATGCCATTATTCATGCTGCAGCGTGGACAGCAGTTGACGCCTGTGAATCAGACCCACAAAAAGCAATGGCGGTGAATCGCGACGGCACGGCAAACATTGTTGCTGCTGCCCGCGAGTCTGGTGCACGTGTCATATATATATCCACTGATTATGTTTTTGATGGCACCAAAACGTCACCGTATATCGAGAGCGATACCCCGAATCCGCAATCTGTGTACGGGGCGAGCAAACTCGCTGGCGAACAACAATTAGATCTAACGACTGACCAAATAGTTCGAATTTCCTGGGTCTGCGGAGAACACGGCGCAAACATGGTCAAAACTATTTTGCGATTGGCCGCAACTAATCCAATGCTGACATTTGTTGATGACCAAATTGGCTCGCCGACTTTTACGAGCGACGCCGCGCCGACTATTATCGAAATGGCAACTAGCAGCAGCGCAGGTATCTGGCATTTAACGAATCAAGGTTCGACGAGTTGGTTTGGTTTTGCGTGCGATGTTCTGAGTGCAGCGGGCCAAGATCCGAATCGAGTACTTCGAACATCAACCGCCGAGCTAAAACCTGCAAGGCCAGCCAAACGCCCAGCGAATTCGGTGCTGGATAATGCGCGAATGCGTAAGGCGAACCTGACGTTGCCTGACGACTATCACATACCTCTACAGCGACTTGTCGATGTTCTGACGAGTTAGGGTTTAAGCATGGATGAACGCGGACTTTTGCGAGAAATCGAACCAGTTGCTGGCGAATTATTAAATCGTCATCTCGGTGTTGCTAAAGAATGGTTTCCGCACGAGATGGTTCCGTACAGTCGCGGTAAAGATTTTGTCGCGGGCGAACAATGGAAAGATAGCGATGCTGATTTCGGAGCAGTTAGCAATGAAATGTCAGATGCCGTGCGCGCATCGCTTTATGTAAATTTACTGACTGAAGATAATTTGCCTTACTACTTTCGCGACATAGATCAGTTATTCGGAAACGACGGTGCTTACGGTGAGTGGGGTCGCAACTGGACAGCCGAAGAGGGTCGTCATTCAATTGTGATTCGTGATTATCTCACGGTGACGCGAGCGATTGATCCTGTGGCTTTAGAGCGTGCACGAATGCAACAGGTGCGTAGCGGACAAGTGCCTGCACCATTAGATCTTTATGAAGCACTTGCGTATTTGAGTATGCAAGAACTTGCAACTCGCATTGCACACCGCAACACGGGCAAAGCAATGACCGACGAAGTTGGTCAGGCGATAATGTCGCGCGTCGGCAACGATGAGAACTTGCACTATTTGTTTTATCGCGATCTTGCAACTGCGGCGGTAGCCGTAGATCCTTCAAACATGGTTATCGGCATTGAGCGTGCGGTGCGAACATTTGCGATGCCTGGCACTGGGATCACTGATTTTGAGCGGCTGTCTCGAGAGATCGCGCGCGTCGGTATTTATGACCTTTCGATTCACCACGAGCAGATTTTGGTGCCAGTCGTGTTGCGCCACTGGAAGCTCGCAGATTTGACTGGTCTCAATAGTGAGGCTGAAACGGCGCGCGAGGCGTTGCTTAAACGCATTGACCGAATCGGCAAGGTTGCGTCAAAACTGGCTGGAGACCGAGTAACCGCCTAATAAGGGCTTTAGTGCTTTAGTGCAAAAAGTTGATGAAATCGCCTTTTTTGTCTTGCCAACCTTGTGCCAGGTGGCATATAATCATTGTTCGGCGCGGTGGGTCGAGAAACTGAACATTTACACCAATCAAATATCCAAATTAACAAGGGGAGATAATGTCAACAATTGAGCAAACTTCAAATGAAGTTTCGACAAACGGTTTGTCGCGACGTCATTTTATTCAAGCAGCAGCAGCGACCGGTGTGGCAATTCCATTTGCTCAAATGATCGGTGGTTCTGGTGCAGGTGCAGCAGGAACATTAAAAGTTGCAACAGGCAAGCAAGAGCATGTCGCAGCACCATGGGAAACTTCGGGCGGCTCGCTGTTCATTTTGTCCATGGTTGGCGAATGGTTGTGCTGGCAGAAACAAGACGGCAGCCTCGAGCCACGCATCGCAGAGTCGTGGACTTCATCAGCTGATGCCAAGCAGTGGGCCTTCAAGATTCGCTCGGGAGTCAAATTCAATGACGGATCAGCACTCACGGCAGACGACATTGTTTACACATTTACTTCAATTTTCGACAAGAAACTCACGAAAGGTATCTCACAAAGCAAGGGTAACTACGATAATATTTTGGAGCCCAAGGGCGTCGTGAAGGTTGATGCGAACACAGTTCAATTCAACTTGTTGCAACCCGTTGCCAACTTTCCATACTTCGTTTCATCCGCTGGATATGGAATGTGCATTATTAAGAACAAGTCATTCGGTGGTGCTGGTTGGGAAAAGACGATGATTTCGGCCGGCCCTTGGAAGATGGTCAGCCATGTCAACACAGAGAACACGGTTTATGAAAAGAACCCGTACTACTGGGATACAACATTCAAACCTGGCTTCGACAGAGTTGAATTCATTCAGTTCCTTTCATCAGCAGCGGCCTTACCATTGTTGAAGACTGGAAAACTTGACTACATCCAAGCGCTCGAAGCATCAGATGCACTTAGCCTTGACAAGTCAAAGTTCAACCTTTCAACAACTAAGATGGGTGCAGGCGGTGTGCATGCACACATGCGTACCAACTTCGGTCCTTTCCAGGACAAGCGAGTTCGTGAAGCAGCAGCACTGTCGGTTGACCGTGTTGGCTTCATTGCAGGTGTGCTCAAGGGCCTCGGTGGCGTCATTGCCAACGACAGCGTCATGGATCCATACACCTCTGTAGATAAGTCAGTGCCACAACGAAAGCAAGACCTTGCTAAAGCGAAAGCTTTGATGGCAGAAGCTGGCGTTCCAAACGGTTTCAAAGTTGACTTGTCAACTTGGGCTCGTGACGACATCAACAAGTACGCCAAGTTGATCAAGTCATCGCTCGCCAAGATTGGCATTAAAGTCAACTTGGTTATTGACGGTTCAGACGGTGGTTCGGCTGTGTACTACACATACGATCCGTACCCATCCAAGCCAGGCAAAGTTAACCAGTTCGATAACCACTCATGGTTGGCTTCCAACTTGGGAATCACCGAATGGGCGGGCCGTGGCGTACCAGATACGTACCTCATGCGCGAATTTCGCTCATCCGGTGACTGGAGTGGCGCCATGCTTGACAGTCGCGTAATGGACGCAGCAATTGATGAGTTCTTGCAGGCATTGACACCAGCGGCGAAGAAGAAGGCAAGCAAGGCAATTCAGCTAGCGTGCCTTGCAGAGACACCATATTTGATCGTCAGCACGGCGATCAACGTAACTGTCTCACGCAAGACAGTTACTGGACTTGTCGTCAACGGCATGCTTCAGATTGATTGCAGGAATATTCAAAACGTATAGCTAGAGCCTGGAACTCTAGTTTCATCAAGCCAAGGGGATTCTTACATCCCTGTTTGAGCCCCTTGGCTTGATGTTTACGTTTAGCTGGAAGTGGTCTCACTAGATCCACTAGCAATTAATACTGAGTATTGCGACCATCATTGTGAAAAATAGGGCTTCAAATTTGTTGAGTGCAACTTGTGTGGTACCAAACATTGTGTAGCCCTTGCCAAATTCTGAGTTGATCAGAATTCCTTGGTTTTAGAGATCCTGCTTGGTGGCTGTTTCGATCATGGGCGAAGTGTCACACAGGTCGTGCTCTCGGAGTCAAGCACTCACAAACTGAAGTTACTTAGATTTCGAGGGCGTCAACGAGCGGCAGATTAGACATGCGCACTGCACCGTCTTTTGTGATCAAAACCTGTTCCTCGATCTTTACGCCTTCTTTGCCGCCTACCTCGCCGATGTAGCTTTCGACGCAGACACACATATTATGCTCAAACACTCCGTCGTAACCCCAGTCGTCAAAGTCGATGGCATAGGCAACAGTTGGGCTTTCGTCAACCATGCCGGCGCCGTGCACCATCAACATGTATCGATTTGGGAGATATTTCTCTGGTACTGGCCAACACTGTTGTGCAAAGTCTCTGAATGAAAGGCCAGGTTTGATGAGATCGATGTTGGTGAGTAACTGTTCTTGGGCGATGTCGTACAACATGCGTTGGTTGGCTGTGGGGGCTTTGCCAGGGCAGACATAGGTGCGAGAAATGTCGGCGAGGTATCCCAGTGGCCCAACCATGTCGGTGTCGAAGGCGACAATCTCTCCGGCTTCGATGACTTTGTTACCAGATTCTTGAAACCATGGGTTGGTGCGTTGTCCTGAAGCGAGGAGACGGCACTCGATCCATTCGCCATCATGAGCGATGTTGTTGTCGTGGAGCACACCCCACAGTTGGTTTTCGGTAATGCCAGGCCTGATTGATTCGCGCATGCGATTGACACTGACGTCGCAAACATCGATTGCAAGTTGCAGGCACTGAATCTCTTCGGGCAGTTTGATCATGCGGGCTTTTTCGACGGGTTCTTGCGCGTCAAAGAGCGAGATGCCTGCATCGGTAAAGTGCTTTGCCGCCCATGGTTCGCAACGATCGACGGCCAAACGCTGGTCGGAACCGCCATGTTGACGCATGAGGTCAATGATGTCGTGCGCCCACAATGCGATTTTTTCGGCTGCTCGAGGCCCAGTCATGAAGTAGAAGTTGGAGACGCCAACACGAAGTTCGTCAATAGTTTCCATGCCCTCTGAGAGATGCTTTGATGTGCCGTACTCAAACATGACAACTGGCCCATCGACCGGCACGAATACGTAACGGCCAGGGGCATGCATTGTCCACACCATCATGTTGCGCGAGCCGGTGGCATACCGAATATTCATTGGGTCACTGAGGAGCGCAGCACCATAACCATGCGCGGCAAGTTGAGTGCGAAGTTTTGCCAAACGACCTGCGCGCAACTTGGGTTCGTTGATCTCGCTAATGCGCTGAGGCACATCGATTGCTAATTCGGCAATGTGCGGGGTGAATGACTCGGCACTAAATGTTTCGCGTGAAGTTGTGGGACGCTGTAGGGCAGACCCGTGAATGCGACTCATTGTTACCACGGCGGTGTCCAGTCGCCCGCTAAACGCATGGAAATATTTGCGTCATCTTCAATGCGCTTTGCCACATGTAGCTCGGCTGTGTTTGCGCCGTAACGCTCTTTGGCAACATCAAATGCACCACGAGCTACATCGGTCATAGGCAATGATGCAGTGATGTTTGCGCCAAGTTCGCCAATGAGGTTGAGATCTTTCATGCACAGGTCGAGTTAAAAGGATGGGACGTAGTGCCCGGCAAAAATTGATGGGGCATCGTGGCGCACAACGAAACTGTGACCAACGCTTCCTTTAATGACATGCCCCAGCGTACCACGTTCAACACCGTTGCCAATGCCGATTGACGCTCGTACTGCAAAATAACTAGAACTAATTAGTCAACTTAATTTGAAAGGACCAGGGCGAAAGCGCCCTGGTCCTTTTGTTTTTCAATTGTTTATTCGTTACTTTGAGAATATAAACTGACTTGACTCATGAAACAGTTTATTTTAAAGCGTCTTGGCTTATCTGTAGTAACTGTTTTTTTGGTTGCTGTAATAGTGTTTTTCCTGACACACATTCTGCCTGGCAACGTCGCTCGCCAATATTTAGGTAAAGGTGCCACAGAAGAAGACTTAGTTGAATTCAGGAGAGTATTTGGATTAGACAGATCGTTGTTAGCGCAGTTGTTCGGTTGGATCGGCGATTTATTACATGGCGATCTTGGTGAGTCAATGCAATATCGTGTTTCTGTTAAAGACCTTTTGCTTCCTGCAATTGGGTACTCTTCAAAACTCGCTGGCGTTGCGTTTTTTTTGATCGTGCCAATCAGTATTGCCGGGGGCGTGATTGCAGCAATGAACCGAGGTAAGAAGATTGACCGCGCAATCACGGTAGGGGGTTTGTCGGCAGCGGTGATTCCTGAGTTTGTTTGGGCGATCGTCCTAGTTTTAACTGTTGGTGTAACTTTTCAGATTTTTCCAGTTTCAGCGTTTCCAGATGAAGGTAATCGAAGCATTCTGAATCAGATTTGGTATCTAATTTTGCCGTCGATTTCACTATTGCTGGTGCTATTTGGTTACATTGCACGAATAACTCGCGCAGGTGTGATTGAAGCGCTTGAATCTGACTATATGCGCACCGCCGTTTTGAAAGGCATGATTCGCCGAAAGGCAGTATCCAAGCATGTTCTGCGAAATGCTCTTTTGCCGACTATTGCAGTGATCGCATCACAAGTACCGTACTTAATTGGCGGTCTTATTGCGGTTGAAATTGTATTTAATTATCCGGGCTTTGGCACGGTCCTTAAGGGTGCCGTCGATGCCCGCGACTATGCGGTTTTGCAATCAGGCGTAATAATTTCGAGTTTAGTAATCGTCATTTTTCAGTTAATTGCAGATATTTTGTTTGCAGTTTTGAACCCGAGAATTAGACAGAAGGTGTCAGAATGAGCGACAAAGAAATTAGTGCACTGACAGCAATGTCGAACGAAGAGCGTCGCACAATTCGCCGTGAGCGAATGCAGTTAGTTGTGCGCAATAAGACGTTTCGTGTTGGGTGCTCGATACTTGGCTTTTGGTTGTTGCTCTCGATCTTTGGCGATTTAATTGCTCCACGCGGTGCATCTGATCAAGATTTTGAGTTCGTTTCTGTTGGGCCGTCATTTAAGTATTGGTTCGGTACCGATGCCAACGGGCAAGATGTCTTTTCGCGAGTAATTTTGGGTACCCGTTTAATTGTTGTGATGGCATTTAGTGCGACTACTCTCGGCACAATTGTTGGTACAGCAATTGGGCTGGCTGCTGGCTATTTCAAGGGTACGTTCGACATGATCACTATGCGTTTAATTGAGGCAATCTCAGCAATACCTGTTTTAATCATTGCTCTTCTCGCGATTGCCGCACTTGAAGGTCGATCACCGACTTTAACGGTCATCGTTATCGGATTTGTATTCACGCCTAACATCGGTCGAACCGTGCGTGCCGCCGTATTGGGCGAGGCTGAACTCGAGTATGTAGCGGCTGCGCGGTTAAGAACCGAGCGAACTCCACACATTTTATTCCGTGAGATTTTGCCGAACGTATTGCCGCCGATCATTGTTGAGTTCACGGTTCGCCTTGGCTACGCAATTTTTGCCATCGCGACACTGTCGTTCTTGGGTGCAGGTGTCGAATACGGTTCGCCAAACTGGGGATCTCAGATTGCCGAAGGTTGGGGAAATATTTATTCAAACATCTGGTGGCCAACGGCATTTCCAGCGCTAGCAATTGCGTCTTTGGCAGTGAGCGTCAACTTGATTTCTGACAGCCTGTTAGAGGTTTTCGAACTATGAGTACAACTAATACTGCGACACTTGAATTACGCAATCTCGAAGTTGCCTACACCGTTCGCGGCATCGACCGCGAGGTTTTACGCGATATCTCGCTTTCAATCGCCCCAGGTGAGGCTTACGGGCTTGTGGGTGAGTCTGGTTGTGGCAAATCGACGGCGGCTTTTGCGGCAATGCGATATTTGCCGCGTAATGGCAAGATCACTGGTGGCGCGATTCTTTTTGAAGGCAAAAATATTGTCGAGATGGCCGATGATGAAGTCTCTAGTTTGCGGCGATCGGCGATCTCAATGGTTTACCAGAACCCAGCGACAGCGCTGAACCCAACAATTCGAGTTGGAGATCAAGTTGCTGAAGTTTTCCAGTTGAGTGGTGTTTCTAAATCTGATTCGCTCGAGATGGCTCAAGCAGCATTGGTCCAAGTGCAAATCGCAGACCCAGCGCAAGTGATGCGTCGTTATGCACACCAGTTATCAGGTGGCATGGCTCAGCGTGTGGTTATTGCAATGGCTCTGGCATCTAATCCACGACTACTAGTAATGGATGAACCAACTACCGGTCTTGATGCGACCGTTGAAGCAGAAGTTCTTGACTTGGTACGCGAATTGCGTCGCGATACAGGCACAGCGGTTTTGTTCATCAGTCATAACTTGGGCGTGATTCGTCACATGTGTGATCGTGTCGGCGTTCTATATGCGGGGGCACTTGTTGAACAAGGTGCAACAGCCGATCTATTTAACAACCCAAGTCACCCGTACACAGTTGGCTTGTTGCGCTGTATCCCTCGTGGTGGTTTGCATAAGAGTACTGATCGTCTTGACACGATCCCTGGTACGCCACCAGCCCTTGGTACACACTTTGACGGATGTGTTTTCGCAGATCGTTGTGCGCTTGCTGACGACAACTGTCGTACCCGGTTGCCACAGATGGTAACAATCTCAGGTGCGCATGTGGCCAGATGCTTCCATAGTGACAAGGCAAGTTCGATGCCACGGTCGATTGAGCTGATTGAATATGCGTCGCAGGCTGATGTTCACTCTGTGCACAACGACGACACATTACTGAGCATCAATCATTTATCGAAAATATTTACACAAGACGGTCACAAGGTTCAAGTGATCAACGATGTGTCGTTCAATTTGGGATTTGGTGAGACGCTTGGTTTGGTTGGCGAGTCGGGTTCAGGAAAAACAACAATTGCCAAACTTGTTTTAGGTCTTGTATCGCCAGAAGAGGGTGGTGTTATAACTCTGGATGGTAAGGGCCTCGCCAAGACACTTAATCGTCGAGATGTGCACGATGTTGGATCAATGCAGATCGTATTTCAAAACCCAGATCAAGCGTTGAATCGGCGCCACAGTGTGACACGAATTGTTGGTCGTGCGGTAGAGCGATTGCGTGGTTTCAATGTAAGCGACGCAATTGACCGAGCGCATGAGTTGTTGTCTGGCATGCGTGTTGAAGCATCATTACACAGTGCGAGACCAGTGCAACTATCTGGCGGGCTAAAACAGCGTGTTGCGATTTCGCGTGCATTCGCAGGTTCACCACAAATCGTTGTTTGTGATGAACCGACTTCGGCACTTGATGTTTCGGTGCAGGCAGCGATTTTGAATCTGTTAGTTGATTTACAAAAACAAGATGGCGTGAGTTTTATTTTCATCTCGCATGACCTTGGCGTCGTGCGTTATATTTCTGATCGCATCGCAGTGCTTTACTTGGGTCGCGTCGTTGAGTTTGGTACTTCGCAACGCGTGTTCAATGGGCCGTTCCATCCGTACACAGAGGCGCTTCTATCGTCGGTGCCGAATATTGACGGTTCGATTCGCAAGCGAATACCTCTGACTGGTGTCGTGCCGAGTCCGAGTAATCCGCCAAGTGGCTGTGTGTTAAACCCACGATGCCCGCGCAAGGCTGGTTCTGGTTATGAAACGCTTTGTGAAACTGAAGAGCCGAACTTGACTGAAGTTGAGCCTGGTCACTTCATGCGTTGCCACATTCCGGTGGCGAATCTAAAGCAACTACAAAGTTAGGCGCTTAGCGCAACGCGTCGCGACAAACTCGTTTAAGCGCGCATGCGCGAGCCCGAAGGATCGAGCACTGGTTCAAATTGCAATGTTGCGGGTCGCATGTTGCCAATGATTTCAATTTCGAAACCAGTTGTGCCAGACTTCGCAAGTTCTGCAGGAATATAACCTAGAGCGAGCGAGACACCGCTGTAGTGCGCGTAGCCACCGCTGGTGATCCATCCGACGACTTTGCCGTCATGAAACACCGGTTCATCACCGATCACGTCGGCTGGGCGAGTTTTATCTACATCAACTTTGAACATCACGAGTTTGCGTGCTGGGCCAGTTTTCATTTCGGCTTCAACTGCAGATCGACCAGTGAACTCGTGGTCAAACTTCATTGCACGCTCCATGCCTGCTTCAAGCGGCGTGTAAATCGGTCGATATTCTCTGAACCAAGTGCCGAAGTTCTTTTCTAGGCGCATCGTGATCAATGCCCTGAACCCGAACAGGCGCATATCAAATTCTTTGCCAGCATCCCAAATTAAGTCGAACAAATAGCGCTGATATTCGGGCGCAATCCAAATTTCGTAGCCCAAGTCGCCCGTGTAAGTCATTCGTGACAGCCACACAGGCGCATTGCCGATGTTGACTCGTCTGAAACTCATAAACGAAAAATCTTTAGTTGCTAGCGAAGTGCTAGTGAGTTTTTGCAGCACATCTCGCGAGCGCGGACCAGCCACAGTAAGCCCAACCATTGACAAGGCAAGTGTTTCGAAACGAATCTGGCTGTTTGCAGGCAGGTGTGCGAAAAACCAGCGCGGATGATGAACTTCGGCGGCTTGAGATCCGAATAAGAAAAACTCTTCATCGCCAATGCGAGATACAGAAAACTCGCCAACGATTTTGCCTTCAGGGTTTAGCATCGCAGTTAATGCTGTGCGACCAATTTTCGGCAGTGAATTAGTGAATAAACCTTGCAACCATGCCGACGAACCCGCGCCACTGACTTTGTACTTGGCAAAGTTTGATGCTTCTGAGAAGCCAACACGTTCGCGAACGGCGCGTGATTCTTCGCCAACATTCGTAAACGCATTGGATCGGTAGAAAGTTACATCTTCGATTGGCTCTTTACCTTTGTCTTGAAACCACAGTGGGTGTTCAAGTCCGAATCCAGCACCCATCACTGCGTTGTGCCCGAGAAGTCGATCGTAAATCGGTGTCGTGTGTAATGGTCGTGCAGCAGTTAGTTCTTCATTAGGGAAGGTAATGCGAAAGCGACGTGAATAGTTTTCACGAACTTTTGCATTTGTAAACTCAAGCGTTGCAAAGTCGCCGTAACGCGCGACATCCATACCCCAGATATCAGCGCCTGGGTCGCCGTGCACCATCCAATTGGCAAGTGACAGCCCCACGCCGCCACCTTGTGACAGACCAGCCATGACAGCGCATGCTGACCACATGCCTGGCATGCCCTTGATTGGCCCGACAAGCGGATTGCCGTCTGGCGAAAATGTGAACGGACCGTTGACGAATTTTTTGATACCAGCGCGACCAACAGCAGGAAAGTGAGCGAAGCCTCGCTCAAGTTCTGGTGCAATGCGCTCGAGATCATGTGGCAATAATTGAAACACGAAATCCCATGGTGTTTCTTTTGGCGACCATGGACGATTGTTCTGTTCGTATGTGCCAAGCAAAATACTTTGACCTTCTTGGCGAGCATAAATTTCACCAGCGAAGTCGATCATGTGGGGAAGTTCTCTGCCATTGACGCGATTGAAGTCAATTACTTCTTCCATCGGTTCGGTCATCAAATAGTGATGCTCCATCGCCAAGACAGGCAATTCAAGGCCGCACATTCTGCCAACTTCGCGAGCCCACAGACCACCAGCGTTAACTACGTGTTCAGCATGAATCGTGTGATCTTTATCGGTGATGACATCCCATGTGCCATCAGCACGATGATTGAGACCGGTGACCCATGTATTCGTGTAGACCTCAGCGCCTCGCTTTTTTGCGCAGATCGCGTATGCATGAGTCACGCCGTAAGGGTCGACGCTGCCTTCGTCTTCGTCAAATAGTGCGCCGACAAAATATTTTTCTTCGAGCAACGGGTTCAAAACCTTTGCTTCTTTGACAGAGATGATCTCCATCTTCATACCCAAGTAACGACCACGAGCCTGGGCCATTTTGAGCCAATCAAGGCGCTCAGGGGTATCAGCCAACTGGATGCCGCCAGGTAAGTGAATGCCACAGTTCTGACCTGACTCTTTTTCGATTTCTTTGTAAAGGTTTACCGTGTATTGCTGCAAGCGAGCAACATTTGGGTCGCCATTTAAAGTGTGCATGCCACCGGCGGCGTGCCAAGTTGAACCAGCAGTTAGTTCTTTGCGCTCAACGAGCACGACGTCTGTCCAGCCTGCTTTTGTGAGGTGATAGAGCACTGAGGCACCGACAACGCCACCACCAATAACGACAACTCTTGCGGATGATTTCATTTACTTACCTTTCGTAATTATTAATAATCGGTAGCAACGCCACCTTCGGCCAGACGTCTCGCCCTAAATTCTTGAAGTTCTTCAAGCGCTGCTGCATCAATAGTTGGAGTCTCGTATGAGTCGAGCCATTTATGTGCAAGTTCAGTTGTCTTGGTGACAGCAGTCGGGCTTCCGCCTTCTTGCCAACTTTCATAATTTCGCCAATCAGAGATCATTGGTTTATGGAAAGCATCTCGAAAACGGTCTTGTGTGTGTTGTACCCCGAAATAGTGACCACCAGGGCCGAC
>CAMATY010000033.1 GCA_945861325.1 Ferrithrix thermotolerans DSM 19514 | reverse complement strand
CGGCCAATGGGTTGGTCCACTTTTGATACTTCTGTCGAAGTGATTGACAGTCTTTACAAATCTGAAGGCATCGAAAAATCTGAAATTGACAAGGCTTCTGGTCTTTACGAAAATAACTTCGCAGTATTGCGCTGCGGTTCGCAATCGGCGTTGACTCGATGCTTTGACAATGAACTCAGACTGATCCAACAAACAGCACCAGAAGCGTGGGGGCTGCGGGCACGAAATAAAGAACAGCGGTTCGCTCTTGAACTGTTGCTTGACCCGAAAATAACGGTCGTTGCTCTTGACGGTCGCGCAGGAACGGGTAAGACCGTTTTGGCGATTGCCGCTGGTCTTGAGCAAGTCGTTGAGCAACATCGCTATGAACGCCTCGCTGTGTACCGACCCCTTGTCCCAGTTGGTCGCGCAGATGTTGGTTTTCTGCCGGGAGGACTTGAAGAAAAACTGGATCCTTGGATGTCGGCAATTCACGATGCAGTGGTTGCACTAACTGACGACAGATCAAGCCGAGATGCTCGAGGACTTATAGATGACCTTATTGATCGTGGTCAATTAACACTTGAGTCGGTAACTTTCTTGCGCGGTCGAAGTTTGCAGGCCCAAATCGTGGTCGTCGATGAAGCCCAAAACCTTGAACCGACAACTCTTAAGACAATTTTGACTCGTATCGGCGATGGCACGAAAGTGATATTCACCGGTGACACCAGCCAGATTGACGCCCCTTACATGGGAGAATCAAATAACGCTTTAGCCGTATTGGTGCAGGCTTTTGCTGGACAAAGTTGCTTTGGACATATCACTCTTGAAGCCTGCGAACGCAGTGAAGTTGCCAGTCTCGCAGCCGAATTACTTTAAAGAATTTCATCACTGAAGTTTGAAGAAATTTTTCTCAAAAATTAGAGAAATAAATAAAAAATAGGTTGACAACCATCACCAATTAGGCATACTCTCCACTTAGTGCTAAAAACACGGGATTCTGCTAAGAGCGACCCGAAGATTGAACGGGCCGAGTACGTCGTTGCACCAGACCAAAATGCGTCAATTCAGTCGGAGACATTACACGAAATTCTTGACTGGGGTCGATTAGCAAACTGCAAAGGGAAAATGAAACTATTTTTTGCTCCCATTGCCGAGCGCCCGCAGGCTCGAAGCCGTCGCGAAGAAAAAGCACATTCGCTTTGTGCGATCTGCGCTGTTCAAACAAATTGCTTACAGTTTGCGCGCGAACACCATGAACTTGGATACTGGGGAGGAGAAAACGAAGAGCAGCGTCATCTTGCTGGCTTTAAAGTTTCTGCTCCAATTGGTATCAGAGCACACCACGATCGCAAGGCCTGACAAACTCTAGTAACGCTGACTTGCCTGTGGCTGGCGTGTCATGATTGAAGTCATGAAATCAGCAGCCAAAAACCCAGACTCACTAGTAACGAACTTTATTGAACTGATTCAAGGACACCACCTCACAGCAGCTCTCGAGTTGGTTTCAATCGACTGCGAATATGACAATGTGCCAATCACTAAAGTCTTTGGTCGAGCAGCAATTGAACAAACCTTGGGTGGGTTTCTCGCCGAGTGCAGCGCATACGAGTGGTTGATCCATCATCAAGTTGCGAGTGGCGATCTAGAACACGGCGTCGTAATGAACGAGCGTACGGATCGATTTGAAATTGATGGCCGATGGGTAGATCTAGATGTTGCAGGTTTATTTGTAATCAGTGACGGAAAAATTGCTTTGTGGCGAGATTATTTTGACCGTGAAATTTTTACTAAAGCACTTGCCGCGAAATAACTCGCGTTAGTACAACACGCATTCGCTACATTGCCATTAATGATTAATGATTTAGCCAATAAGTCACTCGAAGAAATTCGATTTGCCGTTGTTGATACCGAAACTACAGGCTTGTCTGGCACTGACGACTATGTCCTGCAACTTGGGGTTGTCGTCGCTCGGTCTGATGGCACAATCGAAGATCAATATGAAACATTTGTTCGACGCAATTTCTGGAAGCCGGGCAGACTCGGCGCTTTCAAAGTACACGGAATCACACGACGCAATCTTTGGCGCGGCATTTCTCCAAACGAGATGCTCGAGCGACTAAACGATTATCTTTCTACGACAATTTTTGTCGCGCACAACGCCAAGTTTGACATTGCCTTTCTGACCAGCGAAGCAACTCGTGCAAACACCTCTATTAATCTAAATGGGCCGCTTGACACGCTGAAACTTTCTCGAGCACTTGACCCAAAGCGTTCGCTCTCACACCGTCTTAAAGATGTGACGGCCCGCTACAACGTAGTTGTTGCCCGCCCACATGACGCCCTTGCTGATGCCCTCGGGACTGCGCTCGTTTTGCCACATTTATTACGCGCTCACAACATCACCACTGCCGAGCAACTCAAAACACACTTCGGCGCCTAAGTTATTTAGTCGAACCACCTGCTAGATAGCGGGTAAGAACTTTTTGTGCAGATAGTTTGCCCAGGTTTTTAAACTCAACAGGTTTAATTACTTTGACCCCATTTCCGGCACGCAACAGCATCCGACCCAGCCATTGCTCAGAAGTGATCGACATCGTGATGTCAACGACATTGCGGTTGTTGATCTTTTTATTGACTCGTGTGATAAATGGATACGACTCAACGATCCATCGGGCTGCCGGCTCAACACGCAGCGTTACTTGCTGCATCGTTGAGTCAAACCACTGCGAATCATTTTCAAAAACTTGTTCTAATTCATCGAAAATGCCGACTGCTGAAAGCTGCTCAATTCGATCAACTCTAAATATGCGATCCTCGCCGGACTGATGATCGTCGGCGGCAACATACCAATGACCTGAGTCTTCGAATACTTTTCGTGCAGTGATTACTCGTTTTGAACGCTTCTGTGACGCTGGTGAGAAATATTCGATGTCGTGTCGTTCGCCAGTGGTTGCTGCATGGCGAAGTTCTTTTACAAATTTGGTATCAGGAAGCTCTACTTTTATCGTTTCGGCACCCAACGGCATCAGTGGTGCGATTTTGACTAATGCAGTCGAAAGTGGGCCTTTCTTGTCTGCACCAGGCAACTGCAATGCAGTCTGAGCCATCACTGAAATCGCAAACAACTCAGCAGTACTGAGTTTTAACGGGCGCGAAAACACCAATGGAACTTCGGCTATGACCATGCCGTCGTCCATAAACACATCAATAAGTGCATCGGGGCTGTATGGCGGTACGCCACAAACGGCAGCCATCTGAATATCGTCTATTAGTTCTGTTTCGGTGAGGCCAAACTGTTTGGCCATCGTTGAAATTTTTACTCGCTTGCGTTGCATTATCCATGGCAACATCACCAGCAACCCAGTAACGCGTTGCGCAGCACTGCGTGGCCCGCGACGACTCGCTTTTTTTACGGGTTTTTTGACAGGTTTTTTGACTGTTTTCTTTATTGCTGGTTTTTTAATTACGGCTTTTTTGACACTCGCCTTTTTAGATTTCATGACTTACCTGCTACTAATTCTTCGAGCCACGCAATAACTTGCTGACGAACTCGTGGTGGCGCAAGTACCTCGGCACTCTCAACCATCGCAAACAACCACAATCTAAACGCCGACAAATTTCCACACGGGATAGAAAATTCAACACTTCCATTGGGGTGCTCTCTGATCACGGCACCATCTCCAAACTCGTTGCGAACTCCGGCGGCTAGTGCCCTATCGACAAGCACAGTTGCCGTTGTTTCTTCTCCGTCACCTGCAGCCAACATTTGTTTTTCAGTCGGCACTGCGGCTGCAACATCAAATCCACTTGGTGTTTTAAATGCTCGAGTTTGACTTGAAGCGACTTTGCCTTCGATCCGATCGACTCGAAAGACTCGTTTGTCTTTGCGCAAATGATCAAACCCAATGATGTACCAAAATCCACTTCGAGACAACATTCCATATGGGTCGACCTGGCGCTTTTCGCCTTTGTATTCAAAATTAAGAGTGCGCCGCTGCATCACTGCGTCGGTGATCGCACTCATATTTTGGTCGACTAATCCGATGTTCACGCTCAGCGAAGTCGACTGCATCGCTCGTTCGCCACCAAGCTTCCAAAGTGCTTCTTCACCATGTTGTGCACCGAGATGCACTGTCGCCACTGCAAGTTGCAACGCAATTCGCTCTTCTTCAGAAAGCAGTAAGTCACTCAGCTCATAGTTTGATCGATTAACCCAATATGTAACTTCGCCTGCCGCGTCTCCACCCAAAGTTTTTGTCTCAATTGGAATTCGCATTTCGCGTAGCGCGGCTTTATCACGTTCAAAAGCAGCGCGGGCTGCTTCGTCGCCATCTGGATATTGCTTACCGAGTTCTTGACGAATCTGACGCAAAGTCAACGGTCGATTACGGTCAACTAATAAAGCAAGCAGATTTAGCATTCGCTCGGCTTGCGATATTTTTATTGTCATAGACCCATAGTAGGTCGTTTAACTATCGTCACCGACGAACAGTAATTAGTACTTTCGATGCTGGCGATACAAATCTATGAGTCTTTGGGTTGACCCGTCAGGTTGATCTTTCGCGCTGGTTTGACTCGGCGCAGATGAACTTGCTGTCTCGTTTGATAGTTCGCTTGATAGTTCGCTGGCGAGCGATTTACCTAGTTCAACTCCCCACTGATCAAAACTGTTTATACCAAATACGACACCTTGAACAAACACTCGGTGCTCATACATCGCAATTAACGCACCAAGAGTTCGCGCAGTCATTACACGCGCAAGCACCGTCGTTGATGGTCGGTTGCCCGCCATCACTCGGTGATTAATTATCTCCTCGGAAGGTTGCTCAAGACTAATTTCTTCAATCGTGCGCCCAAACGCCAAAGTTTTTGATTGGGCAAACATGTTGGCGATAAGTGCGTCGTGTGCCTCGTGCTGTTCATGGACAGGCTGAGAAAAACCAATGAACTCAACAGGCACAACATCTGTGCCTTGGTGCAACATTTGAAAAAATGCATGTTGCGCATTCGTACCGACTCCACCCCAAACAACTGGTGATGTACGCATTGCAGTGGCGCTTCCATCAACCTGAACCGATTTTCCATTACTTTCCATAATCAACTGCTGTAAATAGTTAGCAAGTGACCGCAATTGAAATGCATACGGAATAAATGCCTGGCTCGTGTGACCGAGCACGCTGAAATTCCAGACATCTATTAAGCCAAGAATCAATGGGACATTATTTTCTGGGGTCGAATTTTGCATCTGGTCATCAACTGCGCGCATGCCAGCGAGAAACTCATCAAAGACATCAGGACCAAAAGCAATCATCGGCGCAAGACTCATCGCAGACGAAATTGAAAATCGGCCACCGACCCAGGGCCAAATATTAAAAGAGTTTGCAGCAATTACGCCAGCCTTTATTGCGCGTTCGGGGTGTGCCGAGACAACGACAAAGTGATCCGCAAGAGTCTTGTCGTTTCGTTCGACACCAAGTTTTTCGGCAAGCCAACTTCTAGCGATCTTCGCATTTGCCAGCGTCTCAACGGTATTGAAAGACTTTGTGCAAACGATAAACAGAGTCTCGCTAGCGTCAGACTTTTTCAATACTGACTCAATCTCATGGGCATCGATATTGCCAATGAATGTACATTCAACTGCCGTTTCGTAATTTGGCGAGAGGGCATCAAAAATTAGGGCAGGCCCAAGGTCGCTTCCACCGATACCGATGCTCACAATTTTTTTAAACTTTTTGTCAGTTCTTATTGAGTTGGCAAATTTTCTGAGTGAATCTAACTCTGTGTGAACTTGGGCGATCACATCCACCCCGTCAACAATCAAAGTTTGCTTGTTGTCGGCTCGCAGGGCAGTATGCAATACAGCCTGCTGCTCTGACCAATTAATTTTTACACCATTTCGCATCTCGGTGAATTGCTCTGTAATCTGTAAATCCTTTGCCAGCGCCAACAGATCGTTGAGTACCTGGTCGTCTATCAATTGCTTAGAAAAATCAACATATATCTCGTCTTTTGAATCCCATAGAGTGCGACTAAATTTCACAGAGCGAGTCAAGTCTTGACTAAACAATATTCGCAAAGATGTATCACTCAATCGATTGGCATGGGCCAAAACTCGTTGCCAAACTTTTAGCGACTCTTCGGCCATTGAATTAAGGCTACTGACTAGGGTTAATGCTCGTGTCTAAGTCTTCTCAACGCCTCGGTGTCGCCTATGGATTAGGCGCATACGTCACGTGGGGGTTGCTGATCATCTACTGGAAATTTCTAAAACAATTTAATGCATTCGAACTAATCGGCTGGAGGATTACTACTTCGTCAATAATTTTACTGGCAGTAATTATCTACACTAAAAAACTTCGAACTTTATTGTCCGCGTTGCGCGATTCAAAACTACGCCTACGAATTGCGCTAGCCAGCGTCTTGCTTTCAATCAACTGGACAACTTTTGTTTGGGCAGTCGTTCACGAAAATGTGATTGAAACTGCCCTTGGATATTTTATTTCCCCACTACTGACGATGATCATCGGGTTCATCGTTTTGCGCGAACCAATGAGAACAGCACATCGTTTAGTGATTGCACTTGCAGCCATCGCAGTAGCGATCCTCACTTATGCCTATGGGCGTCCGCCATATTTGGCGCTGATTATCGCCATTTCGTGGAGTATCTACGGCTATCTAAAAAAACAGGTTCCACTTTCAAGTCTTGAAAGTCTGACATCAGAAGTTTTTGCGCTTTTGATTCCTGCGATCGGAATTTTGGTGTGGGGATTCAACCGCGCCGACAGTGTGCCCAATAATGCTTCAACTATTCAGTGGATATTTGTTTTGTTCACCGGATTAATGACTGCAGTTCCTCTGCTTCTTTTTGGTGCAGCCTCGCGAAGAGTTCGACTCAGCTTGCTTGGGCCAATGCAATATCTAGTGCCAACTTTTAATTTTTTTCTTGGTTGGTTGGCTTACAACGAAAAATTAGACGCCACTCGCCTCGTCGGTTTTGCTTTCGTTTGGTTCGGATTAATTATTTTGGTAGCAGACTCGCTGCGAGCATCTAAAAATAATTAGTGGCTAGACGCTGGTTGAGACACGAAAAGCCGCACCAGTTAAAAGCAACTTCATCGAATTAACCAATTCTTTTGTACGTCGCGCATCTTTGTAGACCATGTTGAATCGGCCTAATCCAGATAGCACCACTGTCAACATGTCTTCAAGCGATTGAGCAGATATCTGCTCGCTAACTTCGCCACGACTAACTGCCTTTTCACAAACGTCTAACAGAATTCGACCGATCCGACCACTCAACGGAAGTACTGCTTTCTTTACTTCTGGGTGGCGGTGGGCTTCAGATGAAACACTCATCACGAATGCGACGACTGCTGGTTCGCGCACTGTCAGTGCGGCAAGTGCATCTACCGTTTTCGAAATGTTCTCCGAGAAATCTGCATCTTTACTAATCGCGTTTTCAATCGTTTTACAAACAAGATCTTGCACATCGGTAAACACGGCGACATACATTTCTATTTTTGACGGAAAATAGTGATAGATCGCTGCCGTTGTAATCCCAACGCTCTGCGCGAGTTTTTTATTGGTGGTCGCGTCAAAACCATCCGCAGCAAAAGATCTTCGGGCTTCAATTAACAGTCGCTGGCAGGTATCTACACCCACACAATTTATTGGTCGACCTAATTTTGACATCGCCAAAATAATACTTAACTAACCTGCCATCAACCGAGTCAGAGCATCTGCTAGTTCGACAGGGCGATCTCCTTGTATCGAGTGCCCTGCGCCGTCAACAACAATCACTTGAGAGTTAGGCTTGCGACGCAAAAGTTCGGCAACATCTGCATCATCAACAACAGGTGAAGTTCCTCCACGAAAAAGAGTAAATGGGCACTTCAAATTTGAGATGACATCCCAAAGCGCAGCAAGTCGCTCGATGCGTTGATTTGAGTCTTGCGGTGATGGATGAGTTGAACGGTCATATCTCCACTGCCAACTACCGTCTGCTTGCTGCTTGGCGTTGTGCAAAATTCCGCGACGAAGAGAACTTTCTGATCTCGTCGGGTTGTGCTCAATTGTGCGCGCTAATAGATCTTCAAAACTTGCGAATGATTGTGGTCCGTTGACAAAATCGGTAATCGCCTTAGCCTTCTGCGAATTTACTCCAGGTGTGATGTCGACATTTGCAAGCGACAAAACTAAGTCGGGGCGCTGACTGGCAAGCGCAAGAGTGGTTAATCCGCCTAGCGACATGCCTACTACGAGACGCGTTTTTGGTGCCCAGGTTTCAATTGCAGTGGCAACATCTGGCGCCAATAACGAAGGTTCGTAGTTTCCATCACTGCGCCACGACGAGTGGCCGTGTCCTGGAAGATCAATTGCAATCATTGGCACACCCATCGCCAACGAGACCGTGTCCCATGTGTGCGCGTTTTGTGCACTGCCGTGGACAAGAGTTATTTCTGGTGACTGCGTACCCCACTTCAATGCGCTCAGAGTTCGACCGTCCGAAAGTACACATGAAATGCGTTCTACATTTGGCTTCGCTGAAGCCCGCAATTCATATTCGGAAATATTTTCTCCGAACATTGCAAACTCGTCGTAGTCGATCACAAACCCTCGTTATGGCGTAGTTGTTGTTGAAACCAAATTTGTTGCAGTTGATTTTGCAATCGTTGTTGTTGTCACTGAACTAACAACCGTAGTTGCGGTTGGCAAAAGCGAACTAGCTGATTGCCCGCCAGGCAAACTTGTCACCGTTGGCAAACTTGTCACCGTTGGAATCGTTGTGTAATTTGGGTCGGGCTTGTCAAATGGCGGAACCGGTGAGCCGTAAACCTCGGGCTCTTTAATTCCGTCAAACACATACACTCGATCGCCATATTCTACTAATGCTGGAAAATACCTAGCAACCGACATCGGGATTCGAATACAACCGTGTGATGCTGGATTGAGTGGAACAAGAACTGCTCCGTGCACTGCGATGTTGTAATTGAAATACACAGGGTTATAAAGCGAGCCTAATTTTGTTTCCCGCATTCCCGTACGACGATTATAAAAGTAGAAGATTCCGCCTGGAGTAATCGCCTGACCACAAATTCTCTGTGTAATTTGCTCTGCGGTGTCGTTTCCTTCTTCGCCCGGGTCGATTTTGACTTCTTCGCACCATTGTTCTCCTGTGCCCGACGAGATGTGCGTAATTAAAACCGGTTCTTGATTTTTAAACACAATCAATAGTTGTTGCGGCAAATAAACCTCAACATGTGTCGCCGTATCTGCTTTGCGCTGTGGAGCGAATTTCAGGGAAGATTGCATGATCGACCAAATCTCAGGAGTGAGGATTCCTTTTGCTGTTGTAGCAGGCACCCCGAGAACTAATTTTTCAAATGCCCACATTGCCTGCACTGTGTTCTGACCGAACATCCCATCAACAGGACCTGGATCAAAACGTAATTCTTTGAGCCGTTGCTGCAGGCGCAATACATCATCACCTTGCATCCCTGACTCAAGATTGCGACTTAATGGCACAGTTACTGCTGTTGCAACAGTCGAATCTGTAACCACCCCGAGATCATTTGCGTTGTTGTCTTGCTTATTTGCTTGATTTTGTTGCAAGCCAACTGCAATAACTATCGTTAAGACCACCAACGCGAGAAGTGCCGGTCGCCAACGCGCAATCGTTGACGCGTTATATGACGAATTATTTGGTCTGTTCATTTTGCTTGTTTAATACCAGCAGTTGGTCATCGCGAAACTGAGTGGGGCTTTATTGAATTTAACTTCTTGCGCAATCCAAATGCCTCTCGTAAAATTTTTAAAATTACTGTTGGAGAACTCAGCGTTGACACACCACGAGTTCGTGGAAAGTAGTCTACGCCAAATTGGACGACGCTCAGGCCAAGTTTCTTCGCGCTAACTATTAGTTCTGCATCAATAAACGAGCCTTCACTTTCAAGAACAACTTTTTCAAAAACTGACTTTCGGCAGAGTTTGAATGCGAAGTTGATATCTCTGAATCGAACACCAAATAAAATTCGCACTAAAAGGTTATAAAACATCGAGTACACGACTCGAACATATCCTTCGCCGGTTCGGTCAAACCGATACGCACTTACGATGTCTGCTTCATATTGGCGCATCAGACGCAATGCATTTTGAACTTCTCGCATATCAAATGGCAAGTCTGCGTCGGTGTATAAAACGACATCACCAGTTGACGCCGCAAATCCAGATTTGATTGATCCGCCCAATTTGCGATTCGTCGGGTGGTGTACAACTTTGATTCGGTTGTCGCGCGCTGCTGCTGAGTCAGCGAGTTGTGGCGTTGAATCAGTTGATGCATCATCGATGATCACTAGTTCATAGTCGGCAATCACACCGGCGCTAATTAATTCTTGACACAAATCTTGGGCGGCGTTCAAAGCGCGTTGCAAGTACTGTTCTTCGTTCCACATCGGAAAAAAAACGCTCAATCGTTCAAATTTCACCTGCGACATCGTGATTACAGGCTATTGTCATTTACTATGTCGTTGCCACCACCATCTCTTCAAAATCAATCAACGCCTGCCGGGTCACTGACTCGCCAGTGGACGATTGCAATAGTCGTCACACAACTGCTTATTGCCGGGGCACTTCTCGCGGTGGCGGTCTCATCAAGGTCAATTGGCAAACCAACGTGGTGGCTCGGATACGAACATCAACCTGCTTTTTTTCTGCTTTGGCTTCTGCCATTCATTGCGCCCGCAGCCATAATTTTTGCTGCATTTAAATATTCGCAATTGTTGCCATATGTCGGCTTAGCCTCAACCCTAATTTTAGGGGTGACTTCTGGTTTTGATATTTCACGCACACCAGGAGTCGCAATCTGCGAAATCTTAATAACCGTTTGCACTGCACTTTCAACAATTGCTGCACTCGCGGGGCGTCGTCGTTCAGTAACAACTGGCATATAGATCTTGACTATTAAAAACCTCTCGGTTTCAAGCCGTTGCGATCTGTACCGTTAAGTCGTGGCAAAAAAAGATTCTGGCACTAGCAGTTCCGGCACCAGCAGTTCCGGCACTAGCAGTTCTGGCACTAGCAGTTCTGGTACTAGCAGTTCCGGCGGGAGGGTCTTAACTTCGCTTCCAAGTGGTGAACGAGTTGGCATTGCGTTTTCTGGCGGACTCGACACTTCTGCCGCGGTGGCGTGGATGCGCGAACGCGGCGCTTTGCCTTACGCATATACGGCCGACATCGGCCAACCAGATGAAACAGATCTTGAGTCAATCCCCGAACGCGCAAAAACTTACGGAGCAGTTGCCGCCAAACTTGTCGATTGTCGCGAGCTTCTCGTCCAAGAAGGCTTAATCGCATTGCAGTGCGGTGCGTTTCACATCACGACTGCTGGAAAAACATATTTCAACACAACTCCACTGGGTCGTGCCGTGACCGGCACATTACTCGTGCGCGAAATGAAACATGACGGCGTAGACATTTGGGGCGATGGCAGCACATTCAAAGGTAACGACATCGAGCGTTTCTATCGTTATGGATTGCTCGCTAATCCAAATTTGCGAATCTATAAACCATGGCTGGATGTTGACTTCGTTCGTGAAATGGGCGGTCGCGCCGAGATGAGCGCTTTTTTAACTGCAAAAAAATTGCCGTATCGCGATTCGGCACTAAAAGCATACAGCACTGATGCAAATATTTGGGGTGCAACACACGAAGCCAAGTCACTTGAAGAGTTATCAACGAGCATGCACATTGTTAAACCGATAATGGGTGTGGCACACTACGACAGTTCCGTTCAAATAGCCACTGAAGATGTTGCGATTCGTTTTATCGATGGCTGGCCAGTTGCCCTAAACGGCAAAGAGTTTTCGTCGCACACCGAATTAATACTCGCTGCAAATGTGATTGGTGGTCGACATGGCCTGGGTATGAGCGATCAAATCGAAAATCGGATCATCGAAGCTAAAAGTCGTGGAATCTACGAGGCGCCAGGCTTGGCACTGTTACACATCGCCTACGAGCGATTGGTGACCGCAATTCATAATGAAAACACAATCGAAAATTATCGCACGATGGGACGCCGACTTGGCCGATTACTTTACGAGGGTCGATGGTTCGATCCGCAATCATTGATGTTGCGCGAATCGTTGACGCGTTGGGTCGGTTCGCTCGTAACCGGCGAAGTTACTGTGCAATTGCGACGCGGTGATGACTATTCGATCCTCAACACGACCGGCGAGCACTTCACATATTTGCCAGAGCGCCTAAGTATGGAGCGTGTCGAAGATGCGCCGTTCGGGCCACTCGATCGAATCGGTCAACTAACGATGCGCAACTTAGATATTCAAGACACACGAGAAAAACTCGAGATCTATCGCCAGGCCGGCACCCTCGACGCAAATACTCTTGCGTCAGGCGCTCTCACCGAACTCGAATAAAAATCTTCGCTACTAGCGATTGACAACGGCGCGGGTGATCGCAGCGGCAAGCGCAGCGCGCTCACCCATTTTTGAAACTTTGATGTATTCGCTATCTGCATGCGCACCACCACCACAAGCACCAAGACCATCAAGAGTTGGCACGCCAATGGCTGCAGTGAAGTTGCCGTCAGAGCCGCCGCCTACTGCAATGCCCTGCAAGTCTGTGATGCCAATTCCGTTGGCAACGCTTTGCGCCACTGCATAAAGCGTCGTAGATGCCGACTCATGCATCGGTGGACGATTGATTGATCCACTCACGCTGATTGTTGCGCCAGCCACAGTTGGTTGCAACGCGCCAAGCGCAGATTCAACGCGCGCTTTTTCTGAAAGAATATTTACACGGACATCGACCGTGATCTGTGCGGCTGCTGGTACAACATTTTCTGTCGTACCTGCTGTAGCAATCGTTGGAGTAACAGTCGTGCCGATCTCGGGCTTTGCGATCGCCGCAATTGTTTGCACCTGAGCGGCGAGTTCAATCAACGCGTTGATTCCTTTTTCGGGTTCAAGACCGGCGTGTGATGCTCGACCAGCAATATCAACGCGAAATGTGCCGACACCTTTGCGCGCGATCTTCAACGCGTCATCATTTCCGCTTGGTTCAAACACCAACACATTGCCAGTTGCTTTGGCACGCTCCTCGATAAGTGCGCGCGAAGCGTACGAACCAATTTCTTCATCCGCTGTAATCAAAATCTCCGCGTGATATGCCTCGCGAATCTCGCTCAGTCCATAAATGGCCTGAATGATGCCGGCCTTCATGTCAAAGATGCCAGGACCGCGTGCGATGTCACCGTTGATGCTGAACCCGCGCTTAGCCACCGTGCCTTTTTGAAAAACGGTGTCGTGATGACCGACTATCAAAACTTTTGTGTCGTCGCTGCCCTTCCAGTGCACGTGCGGGCCTTTGTCGCTCGCAATAATTTGTGGGGCTTTGCCAAGTACTTCGGTCATCACTTTTGCCAAAAACTCGGCACTGCGTTGCAAAAGTTCCGGCTCGTTAGATGGCGACTCAATGTTGACGAACTGCTTGACATGCTCGAGCATCTGGGCAGTTCGCGCATCTAGGTTGGCGCGCAACTCTTCAGGTGTTGGCGTCCCGTTCGGCAAACTCACCTATCTATAGTGCCACGCAACGACGCAAGAATCTCGCCGAAATAACTGTGCTTTTATACACAATTTCTTGCGTAAAATTTGTGTGCCCGGGATCGGACTCGAACCGATACAGCGCTTTCGCACCAGGGGGGTTTAAGCCCCCCGCGTCTACCATTCCGCCACCTGGGCAACCCTGTCAGGCTACGCGCGTTTGTGTCGCATCAGGTAACAAATGTGACTCAACACTGCTCCATAGAACTGTTCTGGCGTTCTCGGCGTTACGACCAGTTAGTTGGTTAGCAGCCACCACACCTTCGACCATGTCACTGAGCACCGCCACAAACGGCCGCCCCCGCAACAACACCGACACGACAACACGGTTGTTAAAACGACGCAGACTGCGATCTACGCCAACGATGCGTGGCGGACTGCGAAACCCTGGGGGCCGCAACCCGTGCCGATGGGCTTGGCTTGCGAGAATTCTCGCTGCACTTGCAAACTGCGCGTAGTGCGTTGAAACGAGATTTGAGTCGCGCGAATTTGCGAGCGTTGTATCTTGAGAATTTCTGCTCGTCATGACGCAGATTATGGCAAACGGGTATCGCACGGTTTTCGAGCACGGTTAAATATCCCTAAACACCCATTCTGTAATGTAATTACGTCATGTCAAACCAAGAATTAAACCCGATGCAACAACGAGTTGTCGATGTCCTCGGTAAACCTGCGGGGTGGGTGCCGCTACCGATCACTGTTGTAGAAGCCGTGCGCGAACAACTCGAAACCGCACTTGCGCCGCTCGCTGCAAAATTATCCCCTGATCAACCTTTATATGTGAGCAAAGGCAGTTTGAACACAGTGCACGGTTGCG
Organism: Ferrithrix thermotolerans DSM 19514; assembly: GCA_945861325.1. Lineage (GTDB taxonomy): Bacteria > Actinomycetota > Acidimicrobiia > Acidimicrobiales > Ilumatobacteraceae > BACL27. Next base: position 691 of record CAMATY010000033.1, on the reverse strand, counting down.
AGGCGCATTTCATGGCGTCACTTGATTCATTCGAATGGACAATCAGCAATGTTCGTGGCACCGTAATGCACAAGGCGGTTGAACTTGCGATTAATTGGCGTGGACATATAGAGCCTGCAGACTTAGTCGAAGAAGCGCTCACCCGTTTAGAGGATGAACAGAGTCGCGGCCCGAGCGAATTTATCGCCCAACTTTCATCTGGTGAGCGTGCACAACTGCGAAGCTATGCAGTCGATCTATACACGAAGTTTGAAGAAAGTTTTCCACCACTCAAAGCTTCATGGCGCCCGGTCACAGAAAGTTCTGCACGAGTCGAACTTTTCGGTGGACTAATTTTTCTATCGACTCGTGTCGACTTAACCCTCGGCGGCCCTGGCAGCAAAGTGATCATTGACCTAAAGAGTGGCCGTATCTATTCAAACCATCGTGAAGATCTGCGGTTCTATGCCTTGGTCGAGTCGTTGCGCTCTGGTCAACCGCCGCGACGACTGGCGACTTATTCACTTGAGTCGGCACGAGCCGATGTCGAAGAGGTCAGCGAAGGTGTCCTGCAATCGGCAGTTCGTCGTGTAATCGACGGTGCAAACGCAATTTACGAATTAACTAGACAAAGTCGCGAACCACAGTTAAACGCTGGTGCACAGTGTCGATGGTGCCCACTCAAAGATAACTGCGAAACAGGCAAGCAATT
>CAMATY010000032.1 GCA_945861325.1 Ferrithrix thermotolerans DSM 19514 | reverse complement strand
GCCGATGTCAGTCAGTGCAATGCAGTCACGTAATGTTGTCGCGATTATGCAAGCAGCAGAATCTTCAGCGAGGAGCAACGCAATTCCTGTGGTTCCACAAATGCGCTCGTCTAGTTCGTCTCGTTCGGTTTTGTAGTGACAATTAAGTGGGGATTTCTTGGCGCTGGGTGGATTGCCAATAGGGCTACAGCGCCAGCCGTTCACGCTGCCAATAATGCGCAACTTTTTGGTGTAGCAAGCCGTGATAGAGCCCGCTCAGCAAAGTTCGAACCACAAAATGTTTACGACTCTTACCAACAGTTGTTAGATGATCCACAAATCGAAGTTGTTTATATAAGTCTCGCCAACCATCAGCATCTTGAATGGGTAACGAAATCACTTGAAGCAGGCAAACATGTGCTGTGTGAGAAACCACTTGGTCTGAACGCAATCGAAGTTCAGAAAATGATTGAGTGCGCGCAACGTTGTAATCGACTTTTAGTTGAAGCAGTTTGGACTCGCTGGCACCCGCGGTTTAAACGCATCACAGAATTAGTTGAATCTGGCGCAATCGGCGATCTCGCATCAATTGAGTCGCAGTTCACCTTTAAATCAGAAATGACTGAAAATTATCGACTTGACCCAGCACTTGGTGGTGGGGCATTACTTGATATTGGTTGCTATCAGTCCAATGCATGGGTCGCACTAACGGGTGGTGCAAAAGATTTTGAAATAAACAATGTTGCGAGAAATCTTGGTCCAACCAAAATTGATTTGACTACAGATGTCAAGGCGACAATCAACGGCAAAGTCAAAGTGCACTCGTTGAGTTCATTTGAAATCGATGCTCCACAGAAATTTGAAATTCTTGGTTCTGCTGGAAGTTTGGTCACAGCAAGTGGAGAATCTTTTTCGACATGGCGTGAAACAAGTTCGCTACAAATCAATGGCCACATTGAATATTTTGATTCAGTTGATGCGTTCGTCGAAATGATTCAACAAGTTAGCGAAAGTGTTGCGACAAATTCGGGGTGGGTGATGCCCCTGTCTGATTCATTACGAGTCGCACAAATTCTTGATCAAGTAATTTCTTCACGAAGTGCTGATGGTGTGGCATTGTGAAAATAAGTCGTTTTGTATTGGGTTTGGCGTTAGTGGCAGGTTGTTCGCCTGCAGAAAAAGTTTCATCAAGCCAGAATATTGGATGCGAATTAGGTGATGTCGTAAATGGTCGAACGCTGAATATTGCAACAACTGTTGCGCCGATTACGAGCATTGTTGCCAATATTGCTGGTGGCACATCGACAGTAATTACAGGCATCGTTCCAGAGGGTACGAACTCGCATACTTTTGAGCCCAAGCCAAGTGACGCAGTATCACTTGAGTCTGCAGACATCATTTTCATCAACGGTTTAGTGCTTGAAGAACCGACTAAAGATCTTGCAATGGCAAATCTAAAAGAGTCTGCAAATGTCTGCGAACTTGGTACTGAAATTTTGCCCGTGTCTGAATATATTTATGACTTCTCATTTCCTAAAGAAGGCGGCAAACCAAACCCGCATTTATGGACAAATCCGCCGATGGCAAAACAATATGCGCAGGTTGTGCGAGATGTGCTCGTGCGGCGAGATCCATCAAATGCAGTGATTTACGAGAGCAACTTTTCTGCGTTCGCTACAAAGATAGATGCGCTTGACCAAGCAATAACGGTCGCTACTGCAACTATCCCGGAAGATCAGCGCAAACTGCTCACTTATCATGATGCATACGCTTACTTTGCAAATAATTATGGCTACACGGTTATCGGCGCAATTCAACCTTCTTCTTTCGACGAGCCGACTCCCAAAGAAATCGGTGGACTTATCCTGCAGGTGAAAAGTCAAAAGGTCAAAGCTATTTTTGGTAGCGAGGTGTTTCCGTCAACTGTGCTTGAACAAATCGGTGCCGAAACTGGTGTGCGATATGTCGATGTTCTGCGTGATGATGATTTGATTGGCGAACCCGGCGACCAAGAACACTCTTGGCTCGGTTTGATGCGTTTTAATTTTGTAATAATTGTTGAGGCGTTAGGCGGTGATGCTTCGGCGTTGAAATCGCTCGATGTACGGGACGTGGTAAAAGATGAGGCAAAGTATCCTCAGTAACAACGAAAGTCCGTTGATTGCGTGTGAGCATGTTTCGTGCACATATGGAAACTCACCTGTATTGCACGACGTATATCTAAATATAAATCGTCGAGAATTTGTCGGCATCGTCGGCCCGTCAGGTTCGGGCAAAACAACTTTGCTCAAAGCAATAATTGGCTCGCAACCAGTTGCCCACGGTTCAATCACTGTTCAGCCCGAACTGACGATTGGCTATGTCCCGCAAATTGAAACCGTTGACTGGTACTTTCCGGTGACCGTTGAAGAGGTCATCGTGATGACTCGCTCAAAAACGCAATGGTGGCCACGAATCACAACTAAAGAACGCACCGCTGTGCGAGAAGTTCTCGAGAAACTCGGTATCGCCGATGTGGCACATCGTCACATTCGCGAACTATCTGGTGGGCAACAGCAACGCGTGTTTCTTGCTCGGGCGATGTTTTGTCAGCCTGATATTTTAGTTTTGGACGAACCCACCGCGGGTGTTGATGTCCGCACGCGACATGAGATTCTTCACCTTCTTGCCGATCTGCATGCCGATGGTTTGACGATTTTATTAACGACGCATGACTTGAATGGTTTGGCGGCTCACCTTCCGCGTTTAGTTTGTTTTAATAAAACTATTCTCGCTGATGGCAGCCCACGCGAAGTACTTACTTCAAAAGTTCTTGAAGCAACTTACGGCGCACCAATGGAAGTTCTTGAACACGGCGGAATGCCAATCGTGATTGATCACGGTCGTGTGGCGATGCGTGGAGAGGGCAAATGATTCTCGCACTTGATATTTTCGAACCCTACGGATTTCAATTCTTTCGCAACGGACTAGTCGTGGCAACGATCGCTGGAGCATTGTGCGGTTTGCTCGGTGTGTTTGTGATTCTGCGTGGCATGAGTTATATCGGACATGGTTTATCGCACGCGGTTTTTGGTGGAGCCGCAGCCAGCGCGGTGATGAAAGTGAATTATTTTTTGGGCGCAGGTATCTGGGGCATTGTTTCTGGTTTGCTCATCGCCCGAGTTGCTCGTCGACGCGTGATTGGTGCCGATGCCGCGATTGGCGTCGTGACTACGGCTTCGTTTGCACTCGGGCTCGCATTGATGAATCGTTACGGTCAAGCGTCAAAAAGTATTGAAGCAGTTTTGTTCGGCAGCGTGCTTGGAGTGAAAGTCGTTGATATCTATGCGGTTTCGCTGGTGGCACTACTCGGACTAGCAGTAGTCGTGCTCGGTTATCGCAAATTACTCTTCTCGACTTTTGATCGCGATGTTGCTCAAGTCAGTAATGTGCGAGTGTCATTGGTCGAGGCTGTATTGCTGGCGATGATCTCGCTAACAATTTTGGTGACGATGCGAGTGATCGGCACACTTTTAATTTCGGCTTTGCTGGTGATTCCTGCTGCATCTGCTCGCATGACTACTAATAGTTTCTCAAGGATGTTGTGGATCTCACCGATCATTGGCGCTGTAACTTGTTTCGTCGGCATGAATTTGAGTTATCACTTAGATACATCTGCAAGCGCAACGATAATTTTGCTGGACGCCTTTGTGTTCGTAGTTGTCTATGCAATTGCTGGCACAAGAAACCGTGCCAAGATGGCGTCACTCGGACATCTTTAATTAGCTAGTTCGAAAACCCCACTGTGCACCATCAGGCGTGTCGCGAACCTCAACATTAATTGCGGCTAGTCGGTCGCGAATAATGTCGGATAAATCAAATCGTTTGTCACTTCGCACCTGAGCCCGTAAATCAAGCAGCACCTGCACAAACGGCCCGAGAACTTCGCGTGGGTCGCGTAACCCGCCCGTTGCCGCTGCAGCCAAACGCGTGATCATGCTTCGCAAAACTGCGCGCGCATGATCAGTTGCGTCGCTCTGCAGAGTGTCGCCCGACCAACCTGCGATCGCGTCGTCTAATTCAAGTGCTGCTCGGGCTGCTCCATCGGCGTCTGAATTAGCAAGTGCCTCAGAAAAAACTTGGTTTAATCGATCAGTTGCTTCGCGCAAATTAGTGTCAAAAATTGCAGGCGCCTCAGCCACAGTTGTCCCGCTCACTGTTGTCATAGACGAAGTTTTTGCCTTACTCGTCACCGCTTTTTTTGTATCTCGTGCTTGTGCCGGATCGCGCAATCGATCCACAGAAAAAGTTTCGCCTGATGCAATCTGCGTTGAGTCGCCGTGAACTCGAATCGTTACCACACCTTTACCAACAACATTGACAGTTTCAGTATCAAGATCAATCACCATTCCGGTGTGCTCATCCACGCCGAGCACATAAACATCTGCTGGCATTTCGCGTTCAAGCATCGACAACCGCCGTTCGCCCATATAACAAAAACGAGTGTCGTGATGTCCGCCTTCGGCATTGTTGTAATGCGGGATCAGTGCAACATTGACACCGATTTCTCCGAGGATATTTAGACCATCTAACCAGCGTGGGTCCTCGCCAACTTTATAAATTTCGTAGACAGGCAAAGTAAACCGACCCAGTGTCAGCGCGGCTGCCGATGCAAAAGTCACGATCCCGCCGTCACGCAGTTTTTTATTTAGTAAACCTGCGAGTGGTGTGCCAGACCATTGGCGCAACGCATATGTCGGAGATCCAGGACCAGCAAATACATAATCAGCATCTGCAACTTTTTGTAGTCCGCGCTCAACGGCAAGCGCGTCAGCACCGATTATTTCGGTGAGCCCTGCGACTTCAAGTTCGAGGTTGATGCTCGTTTGAAAATATTCGACGGCCTTGGTTGCAAGTTCGGGTGCATTTTCTTGAAATCCATACGGAGTGTCGAGTAACACCGCGCGTGCGGGCTTTTGAAGTTTGCTCGCAAGCATTCGGTGTGTTGTGACCATCGTCGGGGCAGTCTCACCAGATCCCATTACGGCAAGAATGTGTGGCAGTGTCATCAGAAGAATCCGTCGGTTATCGCTGCATGCACAACCTGCGCAAAACGCTCAGGGTGTTGGGCATGCAAGTCATGATCAGCAGGGCTAAACCATTCAACCTTGACCTTGGGCACTAATTGTGTGGCGTGTTCAATAGCACTGCGTTTTGTTTCGTTGAAGATTCCACCCGTACCTTCTGCTGGCACAAACATCACTGGCACCGAAATCTGTTTATATACATGTGTCGGATGATGCTCCCATAATCCACGCAAGACCATCATGTGTCGCCCAAGATTCAGCCATGGACGCAAAGTGCCATCGGGTAAATGCTCCATGCACGACATTGCACCGTTGATGCCGGTTTCGGGCCAATCAGGATGGATGCGCTGCATATAACTTTTGAAATCTGCAATTCGCGTTCCGACAATTGTTGGCGGGCGTAATGCTTCTGCGCAGTCGTCCCATTGCGGATAGTGATTTTGCAATTCAAGAAATCCTCCATCAACGCAGACAACGCCGCTAACTAACTCGGCGTACTTGTGTGCAAGTTCAACAACGACATTGCCGCCCCACGATTGGCCACAGACGATTGGTTTAACAAAACCATCTCGTTGGATTTCAGTTAATAGTCCGGCTAAATCTTGCGTAACAGTCTGCATGTCGTAACCAGTTTCAGGTTTGTCACTCAGACCGTGACCGCGCAGATCAACTGCGGTAACGAGATGTCCGAGTGCGCACAATGCGAGTGCGGCGCCCTCCCATAGCATTGCATTCGACGCCAGTCCGTGTACAAGCACAATTGGTTTCTGTTGATGTGTCTCTCGCGTACCCCATGTCACAGTACGCAGATGAACACCATTTGAAGTGTCGACAAGTTTGCTATTTGCCACCGGTTGTGAATTTCGACGCGAATCATTCATCTCCCTCAGGCTACGCGCGAAACGAATTGATGGAATCACGAGCATCACTGCAATTGGCTCTTGAGATATCGTGTCATTGTGATTTATTGCGGGTTAGTTTGTGATTAATTTAATTTTGCTTGCGAATTTTGTCGCCACTTGTGTGATGACCGGTGTGATTTGGTTCGTCCAGTGGGTGCATTATCCACTGCTGGCGAGTGTGCCAGTTGATCGTGCGATTGATGTTGCGACTGACCATCAACGGCGAACAGGACAAGTCTTGGCATTACCGATGGCTGTTGAAGGTTTCACAACTTTGGGTCTACTAATTAGTCGACCAGCAGGCGTGCAAATTTTTTGGCCATGGTTTGGTGCAGTGTTATTGGCGGTTGCGCTCGGCAGCACTGTTTTTGTTTCTGTGCCTTTGCACGCCAAAATGGCGGCTAACCCAACTGCAGATGTCGGGCGAAGATTAGTTGTGACGAATTGGCCGCGCACGATCGCGTGGTCATCGCGGGGCGCAGTTTGTGTTGTAATGCTTTGCCAGTCAGTCACGAAGATTTAGTTTCGTGAGCTACGCCCAAGATTGTCCGCAACCCGTGCGACGCGCGGTGATGAAACAGGGATGGTACGACCTCGCATACATTCACTATCGCTACAAAGTTGAAGAAGTTGCACGCGTTTTGCCGCCGGGTCTTGAAGTTGATGTTTGCGAAGATTCAGCGTGGGTCGGACTCATTCCGTTTTCAATGCGTGGCATCGGGGTGCCTGGTTTGCCAGCTGTGCCGTATCTCGGATCTTTTCCTGAGGTGAATGTTCGTACTTATGTGCGTCGCAACGGAATACCTGGCGTTTGGTTTTGTTCGTTGGATATCAATCGGTTGCTGCCAGTGCTTGTTGCGCGTACAACTTATACATTGCCCTACTGTTTTGGCAAGGCGAGCAACAAACGTGTTGGCGACGAATTGCATACATCAGTTGTGCGTCGGTGGCCACGCGGTAGTGCCGAAACGAAGATTCACTTAAAAATTTTAGAACCGATTGTCGAACCGTCGCCGTTAGAAATATTTTTGAGCGCGCGGTGGGGTTTATATACGACGACTCGCGGAGGTGCGTTGCGCTATGCGCCAATTTCGCACGAGCGTTGGCCACTGCAGCGCGCGAAAATTATTTCGCTAGACGACTCACTCGTTCAGGCTGCTGGTTTTGATTCGCCACGAGCAGAGATAAATGGTGAACCTAATGTGATGTTTTCTCGTGGCGTGCAAGTTCGCGTTGGCTTGCCCCGACGCGCCTAGCACTAGTCAGCTAGCACTAGCTTTCTAGCAAACTCGCTATCTAGTTTTTTGCTGAACCTGGACGATAGTTGTCGCGATCGGCCGCTGCGCGCAACGCCGTCATGCCATAGAGAAATGCACCGGTCATCACGATTAGAAAGATCACACTTCCAAAACCAAACAGTGCCGCTAGTGACATGGTCAGTCCTTTGAGCCCTTACCCGATAGCAAAAACGCTCCGAGTGCAAGAATTGATGGCACCCAAACCCCAACATAGATTCCGTTCAGTCGGTCTTCAACCGACGAACTCTGAAAGTAGAGCCACACGCTGAGCACGAGGCTGGCTCCTGCTGACAAAAGGGTTGTAATTCGTAAAACAGTTTCAGGTTTCATTTTTATAATTCCTCCGAGCGCTAACTCTAGACCAAAATGCTTAAATTTCGTTGGAAAATCAATTAAGAGTTGTCACATATAACCAGTAAATGAATTCTCAGTACTATTATCCGTGACTAATCATGACTTTTAACCTTGAACAGGCCCTCCAAGAAGCCTCAATACCGACACTGTTGATGTGTCTAATTCAAATCACTGGTGACGAGTCATGGTTGCGAGAGCCATTCTTGCCAAAGCGCGATACGAATCTATTCGCCGATGAATCTGGGGGTCTCACCGAGGCGGCGCAGCAGCAGATTCGCAGTTCTGTGGCAACTGTGCTTGCCGAGATTTCTGCCGGTCAGCGAAAAATTGCGGTACCACCCAACACTGAATTATTTACAAAAATGATGAGCCTTTGTGTCGCTGAAGAAGTTGCCCCTGAGTATGCGCCGATGATGATGGAGGCGATGGGTTTGACGCAACGCGATGTCAGTTGGACGAGTTCTATATCAGTTCCACACGCAACGCTTGCAAATTTTAATGTTTTGATAATTGGCGCTGGTTTTTCGGGTATTTGCGCGGCGATAAAACTTGATCGGCTTGGGATTCCGTGGATTTTGGCTGATGCGAATTCTGAGATCGGTGGCACGTGGCTCGTCAACGACTATCCAGAGGCCGGGGTGGATACACCGAATCACTTCTATTCGTTTACATTCGCACCAAATCACAGGTGGCCGAAATATTTTTCGAAACGACTTGATGTTTTGAATTACTGCAAATCAGTTGCTGAAAAATTCAATATCACGAATCGAATCAGTTTGAATACCCAAGTTGAATCAACCACATGGGATGAAGAGTCGCAGAAATGGAATGTTGTATTGCGAGATCAAAACGGCGAACCGCGCGAAACCTCGGCAAATGTAGTGATTTCTTGTGTCGGACAACTTAATCGACCAAAAAAGTCATTCATTAAGGGACTCGAATCTTTCACTGGCCCTTGCTTTCATTCTGCACAGTGGCGCCACGATGTTGACCTTTCTGGCAAACGAGTTGCGATCATTGGCACTGGGGCAAGTGCGATGCAGATTCTGCGCTCCGTTGCGTCGCAAGCCAGTGATGTGACAATTTTTCAGCGTTCGCCGCAATGGGTGCGACCAAGCAATGACTATCACCGCGATGTCAAACCGCAAACCATGTGGTTGTTCGAGAATGTGCCGTTTTATTTTGACTGGTATCGGTTTGGTCTTTTTTGGAGATTCGGAGATGGATTGTTGCCGACTTTGCGCCGAGATGAAACTTGGCCACATCTGCAACGATCAATGAATTCACGCAACGATAAACATCGAGTACAACTCACCGAGTATTTGCTTGCGCAACTTGAGGGTCACGATGACTTAGTGTCTAAAACTTTGCCCGATTATCCGCCGTATGGCAAACGAATTCTTGTCGATAACGATTGGTATAAATCTCTCACGCGTGACGACGTCGAACTAGTTGCGTCTGGGGTAGATCATGTTGACGGCAATCAAATAGTTGCACTCGACGGTTCATCGCGCCAGGTTGAGATAATAATTTTGGCAACTGGCTTTGAGGCCGGCAAGATGCTGGCTTCGGTGGCTGTTATTGGTCGCAATGGCGTCACACTGCGCGAAACTTGGGGTGACGATGATCCGCGTGCGTTTAAAGGTATGACGATGCCGAACTTTCCAAATCTATTTTGCTTGTATGGGCCAAACACAAATGTGGCCCACGGTGGCAGTGTGATTTTTCAGGCTGAATGCCAAATGCGCTACATTACGAGTTGCGTCACGCAGATGATTGAATCGCAAATCTCATCAGTTGATGTTCGCCCCGAAGTACATGATGGGTATAACAAAGCAGTCGATGATGAACACGATCAACTTGTATGGTCGCACCCAGGCATGGATAGTTGGTACAAAAATTCGCAAGGCCGAATATTTTCGCCAATGCCATGGCGGTTTGTCGACTATTGGTCAATGACTCACGATGCAGATCTAGGCGACTATCTGGTCACCGCAAAACATAAAACCAACTAGGCGAGTAGGCGCAACGAAATATCATTGCAAGATTCGCACACACTTTGCGGAATCACGCCGAGTTTCATTAAAAAACTAAATGCAATGCAGCCGAGACAGATTGCAAATGCGGCTTCAAGAAATGCCGCAACGATCAGCGCAGCGATTACGAGTTGTGCGGCAGTTGAAAAGCCGAGCAATGTCAGGACGAGTGCTGCCGCGGCAAAGGTTAATCCAATTGTTTGAGCAAATCTTTTTGGCGGACCAGGAACAAATTTGTGATTGAGATTTAGACGCGGTGTAATTACCCGCGTGGCGATTGTTGCCAGTGGGCTGAAAGTTGGGCCGGCGGCGACGCGTGCGGCGAAACCGTATGTCAACGCGACGAGGACGAGAGTCGAATTTGTCAGCAGAAAAATTGTGCTGATGGCGACGACGCCAGTGGCTACTAATCGTGCAGATGTTTCGTTGACAGGGTTTGGAAACGGAAAGCGCTTTGACATGCGCCCCAGCCTACCCCTAAACCCGACTAATTTAGTCAGGTTTTATCGGGGATTGCGAGACCTGGACACTTGACGCTTGTATCGTTAAATAAAGCGTTTGGAGCCCTGATGACAATTCCATATGGTCGACAAGATATCACTGCGGCAGATATCAAGGCTGTCGTTGAGGTGTTGCAGTCTGACTATTTAACCCAGGGCCCGATGGTGCCAATTTTTGAGCGCACGGTCGCAGAATATTGCGGCGTCGCGACTGCAACTGCCGTGAATAGCGCTACTTCTGCGCTTCATATCGCGTGCATGGCTCTTGGCGTTGGCGTTGGTGACCTTGTTTGGACTAGCCCGATCACATTTGTCGCAAGTGCAAATTGTGCGCGTTATTGCGGGGCCGATGTTGACTTCGTTGATATCGATCCGAAGACCTACAACATGAGCGCAGAGCGACTTGCTGAAAAACTTGAAGTTGCACAAAAGAGTGGACGCTTGCCGAAGGTTGTTATTCCCGTGCACTTGGCAGGCCAATCGTGTGACATGAAAGCGATTGGTGCGCTGGCGAAACAATACGGATTCAAAGTTATTGAAGATGCATCACACGCAATTGGCGCTAAATATCTCGGCGAGCCGGTTGGTAATTGCCGTTACAGCGATATTGCAGTTTTTAGTTTTCATCCGGTCAAAATTATTACGACGGGTGAAGGTGGAGTCGCGGTGACTAACGATGCGCTTTTGCACATGCTGATGGAGCGTCTGCGTAGTCATGGTATTACTCGAGACGCTGAGCAGTTGACGAAGCCATCCGAGGGTGTTTGGTATTACGAACAACTTGAACTGGGTTTCAATTACCGCATGACAGATATTTATGCGGCGCTCGGCGCTAGCCAGATGGATCGTCTGGATGAATATGTTGAGCGCCGCCAACAACTCGCGCGTCAATATGACTTGTTGTTTGCTAATAAGCCGATCAAGACTCCGTGGCAAGACCAAGATACTTATTCCTCATTTCATCTTTACATTGTTCGGCCTGACTTCAAGTCGATGAAAACAAATCACCGCGAAGTCTTTGAACGTCTGCGCGCAAACGGTGTGATTGCTAATTTGCACTACATTCCGGTTTATCGTCAGCCTTATTACTCGGCGATGGGTTACGATAAAAATAATTTTCCCGAGGCTGAGAAATATTATTCCGAAGCGATCAGTTTGCCGATGTACCCATTACTTACCGATGACCAGCAAATCGAGGTTGTACAAAAATTGATGACCCCTCTCGGCCACCAGACGATTTTCTAAGCATTACGGATGCCAAAACTTGCACTCGGCACTGCCAATTTTGGACTGCCTTATGGCATCTCGAATGAGTCGGGTCAAATCTCGGCAGATTCTGTAGCTGCTATTTTGCAAATCGCAAAGCACGGGGGAATCAGTTGCTTAGATACTTCGATTGCTTACGGTGAAAGCCAAAAAGTACTTGGATCAATTGGGGTCAGTGACTGGAGACTAGTTTCAAAAATTTCAAGTATGGAACCTGGATGCGAGGATGTATCCGGTTATGTAAACCGTCAAATTGGAAGAATTCTTGAAGATCTTCAAGTCACGACAATTGACACCGTCTTGGTACACAATGCGCAAGACTTAATTGGGCAAAAAGGCGATCAGATTTTTTCAGAGTTGCAGAAAATTAAGCACGACAACCTTGTCAACAAAATTGGTGTTTCAATTTACAGCCCTAGTGACATAGCAATAATTTTATCTCGTTATCCGGTTGAGGTTGTTCAAGCGCCGTTAAATGTTTTGGATAACCGCATTGAAAGTTCAGGGTGGTTAGGGCAACTTAGTGGACACAAAGTAGAAGTTCATGCAAGATCCATTTTTCTTCAGGGGTTGCTGATTTCAAGGCAAATCCAGGAAACCCCACTATTCCGAAGCTGGTATAAAACTCTTCAACGATGGAACGAATTCTCTGATGCATCAGGCAGATCAGATCTCGAAAACTGTATTGCACATGTTAAAAGTTTTGATCAAATATCGCAAGTAGTCGTGGGTGTTGATAGCGCAATTCAGATAGGTGAAATAATTGATGCATTCGGCAGTCCAGCCCGAAGAGTAGATGGGCTTGACTGTGGGGCAGATGAAACACTCATAAACCCGTCAATGTGGGTTCAGTAATGAAAATCGTTGCCATCGTTCAGGCACGTATGGGTTCGACTCGATTACCAGACAAGGTTATGAAGAAAATAAATGATCAGACAATGATTGAGTTACTACTGCGAAGACTTTCCCTTGCAAAATCACTGAACGAGATAGTTCTGGCAACGTCACATGACGACCGCAATAGCGACCTTATCGACCTTGTTGCGTCGCTTGGTTTTAAGGTTTTTCAAGGTAGTGAGAACGATGTGCTGTCAAGATATCTCGGTGCAGCCCATTTTGTTGATGCAGATGTAATTGTTCGTATTACCGGAGATTGTCCACTGATTGATCCCGGATTAGTAGATCAGTGTGTTGAAAAATTTGTTGAGTGCAAAGTTGATTATGTAAGCAACATTCAGCCACCCTCATATCCTGACGGTTTAGATACCGAGGTGTTTTCGCTTGCGGCACTTCGTTGCGCTTCAAGCGATGCAACGAAATCACACGACCGTGAACATGTAACGCCATATCTGCGTGAAAATTCGCAGTTTTCAAGTGCTGCGATTAGATCAGAAAAAGATTATTCTTCGCATAGGTGGACGGTAGACGAGCAGGCTGACTTTGAAGTAATTAAAAATATATTTAATTTCTTTGCCCCGAGAATCGATTTTTCTTGGTTGGAAGTACTTGAGCTTGAAGCGCAACAACCAAATCTATTTTCGGTGAACTATGGTTTGATACGAAACGAGGGAGTTTCAATGAGTTCTGGCCAAAAGTTGTGGAAGCGTGCCAAGAGAGTAATTCCCGGTGGAAACATGCTTCTTTCTAAACGATCTGAGATGTTTTTGCCTGACCAGTGGCCGGCTTACTTTCAAAAAGCAAAAGGTTGCCGAGTGTGGGATTTAGAGGGCAACGAATTTATTGATATGTCAATTATGGGTGTTGGCACAAATATCCTTGGCTACGGCAACGACGAAGTTGACGATGCTGTTCGAAGTGTTATTGATAAAGGCAATATGTCAACGCTTAATTGTCCCGAAGAGGTCTACCTAGCCGAGAAATTAATTGAGTTGCATCCGTGGGCCGACATGGTGCGGTTCGCTCGATCTGGAGGAGAAGCTAACTCAATTGCCGTGAGAATTGCCAGAGCTTTTACTGGTAAATCAAAAATTGCGATTTGTGGTTATCACGGCTGGCATGACTGGTATCTCGCTGCAAATTTGGGCGATGAAAAGAATCTTGTCGGACATTTGTTGCCAGGACTTGAACCAAATGGTGTGCCTGAGGAGCTTCGAGGCACAGTAATGCCATTTACATATAACGACCATGAAGGTCTTGAGAGTCTTGTTGAGTCAAATGATATTGGCGTAATCAAGATGGAGGTTTCTCGTAACTTTGGTCCAGAAAATAGATTTTTAGAAAGAGTTCGTGAACTAGCTACGCGGCGAGGAATTGTTTTGATATTTGACGAGTGCACTTCTGGATTTAGGCAGTCGTTTGGTGGATTGCATAAAATATACAATGTCGAACCTGACATAGCAATGTTTGGTAAAGCAATGGGTAATGGTTATGCAATTACTGCAGTGATTGGTAGACGCGAAATTATGGAATCAGCGCAATCTTCATTCATAAGTAGCACTTTTTGGACCGAGCGAATCGGTCCAGTCGCAGGTCTCAAGACTCTCGAAGTGATGGAGCGTACGGAATCTTGGAATATTATTACGGAAATTGGCAAAGATGTGGCGACGCGTTGGAGCAATCTTGCACAAAAGTGTGAGATCCAAATTCTGATCTCAGGAATTAAGGCAATGCCGACTTTTAGTTTTTCTGGCGACAAAGCACTTGAATACAAAACATTACTCACTCAAGAAATGCTGTCAAAGGGGTTTTTAGCATCTACAAGTCTTTACGCGAGCGTGGCTCACACACCTGAACTAATTGACAGATATTTTGACAGTCTTGACGCTGTTTTTAAGACAATTAGAAAATGCGAAGATGGTTTAGATGTGATGAATTTGTTGAAAGGACCAGTCGCGCATTCAGGGTTCAAAAGATTGAACTGAGATTAACAATGAGTATTTTACGCCAATGATGAAGATTGTATTTAGGGTTGATGCATCGAGTGACGTTGGGCTTGGACACTTATCACGATGCGTGAATCTTGCCGAGGTGTTGCGAAGTCGAGGAAATGAAGTTTTGTTCATCTGTCGTGATGATTCGTCAAAGAGTTTTAAAATCTTAGAAGATCGACTATTTAAAACGGTTCTTTTACCTAGCAATATGGCGAGTTCACAAATCTCTCAGGAAGGTGACGCAAGCGAGACAATCGAGGCTTTAGAAGGTGTAAGACCGTCTTGGTTAGTTGTAGACAGTTACAATTTGGACAACAAATTTGAACAAAGACTTCGCGAACATGTGGAAAAAATTGCAGTTATTGAAGACCTCGCCGATCGGCGACACGATTGTGACTTGTTAATTGATCAGAATTACTCGGATCGCACAGTCGAGACTTTTAAGCCGCAGGTGCCGGAGACATGTAAGTTTTTGATTGGCCCAAAATACGCAATGCTAAATTCGATTTTTGCAAAAATACGCGAAGTTTCGGTGGCACCGAGAACTGAGTTGAAGCGCCTATTTGTGTTTTGCGGCGGCTCCGATCCAAAAAATTTAACGAAGACAGTTCTTGAAGCACTGAGCGGCGACGAGTTTTCGAATTTAGCAATTGATGTCGTTATTGGTGCACAGAACCAAAATTTTAAATCAGGATCGACAAATCAATACGAGACGAATATTCAGTTTCACAAATCTAGCGATGACTTCGCGAAAATTATGAGTAATTCGGACCTTGCAATTGGTGCTGGCGGCACGACTACTTGGGAGCGTATGTGTCTTGGTGTGCCATCAATTATTGTGAGCATTGCAGAGAATCAGGTGCCCACATGTGAGAAGTTAGGGAGAGAAGGTTTCGTTCATTATCTCGGCCCGCAATCTGAAGTTACTAATGAATCAGTTGCTAGTGCGGTACGCGAGTTCTCAAAAACGCCCTCTGCACTCCGCGCATCTTCAGTTAAATCACAAATTGTTGTTGACGGTAAAGGTTGCAAGCGAGTTGCAGAAGCGATGTGTCCCACCTCGGAAGATGAATTGAAAGTCCGGCTTGCAACAAAGCCCGACTGTAGAGATTATTTTAATTGGGCAAATGATCCTCAGGTTCGCGAGAACTCTTTG
>CAMATY010000031.1 GCA_945861325.1 Ferrithrix thermotolerans DSM 19514 | reverse complement strand
CGTCGTCTTGGACTAGGCGTTGTGACTCTGTTTGCCGTATCACTGTTAATTTTTTTGGTCACTCAGGCGTTTCCGTCGGATCCAGCACAAGCAATCCTTGGCAGAGAAACAACGCCCGAAAGTTTGGACGCATTGCGCCAAGAGCTCGGTTTATATCGGCCTGCTGTAACACAGTTCACCGATTGGCTATTAGGGATATTGCACGGCGACTTCGGCAAATCTTTTGTAACTCAGATGCAAATCAGCGAATACATTGCTCCGCGCGTCGGCAATTCTTTATTTCTAATGGTCGTTGGCGCCTTGTTATCGGTCCCGCTTTCGGTTGCAATTGGAGCATTTTCTGCGCTTCGTCGGGATCGAAAGTTTGACACAATTTCGTCGACAACTTCATTGATTCTGGCTGCGATTCCAGAGTTCGTCACGGGCACAGCCTTGATTTTATTTTTCTCAACTTCGATTTTTCATGTGCTACCTGCGATCACTCTGATCGACGCAGGTGCGGCACCGTGGTCAGATCCATCTGGAGTTGTATTGCCAATACTGACACTCGTGTTAGCAGTAACTCCGTATGTCTCGCGAACAATGAGAGCATCAATGGTTGAAATTCTTGAAAGTGATTATGTCGAGATGGCGCGACTTAAAGGCATGTCTGAGCGCGTTGTACTGGTGCGACATGCATTGCCCAATGCACTTGGTCCAGTGTTTCAAGTGATTGCGCTCAACCTCGCATATCTAGCAGGCGGCACTGTGATTGTCGAACGACTATTTAATTATCCCGGAATCGGCAGTGCGTTAGCAGATTCTGTTCGCGCTAGAGACCTCCCTGTGATTCAATTCTTAGCACTAATGATTGCTGGAGTGTACGTATTAATGAATTTAATTGCAGATGTGGCAACTGTTCTGGCAACACCTAGATTGCGAACCTCGCTTAAATGAGTGATCAAATAATCACAACAACTAGCGACCGTCCTGTTGGGCTCGTTCGTAAGGCCCTGAAACTCCGTCGCACGAAAATCGGTTTGAGCATTTTGGTTGGAGTTGGACTGATGGCAATAGTCGGTCCATTTTTTGCACCGCATACACAAACTGAATTTATTGATATGCCAAATTCTCTCAATATCCCTGGAGCATTATTCGGTACCGATTACTTAGGCCAAGATGTTTGGTCTCGATTTTTGATTGGTGGAAGATCAATTTTGTTGTTATCGCTTGGGGCGACAACCCTCGGGTTGATTGCTGGCATAAGTCTTGGACTTCTCGCAGCACTATCTAAAGGCAAAACCGACGAGTTGATAATGCGGATCTTTGATGTAATTTTATCTTTTCCTCAAATTCTCTTGGCTTTGCTTCTAGTCTCGATGTTTGACGCAAGTCCGTGGCTCACCATTTTGTCAGTCGGGTTGTCGACGACGCCGCGTGTTGGTCGTGTTATTAGAGGCGCCGCGCTTTCCGTTGTTGAGCGTGACTTTGTAAATGCGGCTATTGCACTTGGCGAATCACGATTTAGAATTTTATTCTTCGAAGTTCTACCTAATGTCACTGGTCCGTTGTTAGTAGAAGCAAACCTGCGTTTTACGTATTCGATTGCGACGATTGCGTCATTAGCATTTCTCGGATTTGCGCCTGATCCGAGTGCGGCGAATTGGGGCACGATGATTCAAGAGAACAGTACTGTGATTGTGATTCAGCCGTGGGGCGCAGTGTTGCCCGTGATTGCAATTGCGGTATTGACGATCGGAACTGGGCTATTTGGTGATGGGCTTTCCCGAGTTTCTGCAGGAATTGACCGCGGTAAAGAAAGCGTGGAGCAGTGACGAGCGGTTTATCTATATTAAATCTGCGGGTCAATGTATCTGCCACAGGAAATGACATCGTCGATGAAATCGATCTTAAGATACAAAAAGGTCGAGTCACAGGACTGGTCGGCGAATCTGGGTCGGGTAAAACAACTGTTGGTCTAGCAGTGCTTGGTCACGCAAGACGAGGCGTTGAAATAGTTCAAGGCGAGATTCATTGTGACGATACTGAAGTGCTCAAATTGGACGAAAGTTCTAAACGCGAAATTCGTGGATCACTTGTTTCGTATGTGCCTCAAGATCCGACATCTTCTTTGAATCCTGCATTACGAATTGGCGTTCAGATATTAGAAGTACTTGAGACTCATGATTTCGGTGGATCAGATGAAGCTCGCAGAGTTCGTGTGCGCGAAATGATGGCTGAAGTATTGCTACCTGCCGATGATGAGTACCTTGAGCGCTATCCGCATCAGTTATCGGGCGGACAGCAACAACGCGTTGTGCTGGCAATGGCCTTTGCCTGCAGACCTGCCGTAATCGTGCTGGATGAGCCGACTACAGGTTTAGATGTTTCAACTCAAGAGCATGTCTTAAAGACGATCCGTAATCTCTCAAGCCAGCATGGTGTTGCCGCGCTATACATCACACACGACCTCGCCGTTGTCAGCGAATTGGCTGATGATGTCGCTGTGATGTACGCAGGTCGAATAGTTGAGCAAGGTTCAGCCTCCGATATTTTCAATAATCCTTCACATCCCTATACACGACATTTGGTTGCTGCTGCGCCAGATATCGCAGGTGAACAACAGATTGTCGGACTCGCGGGTCGTGCCCCATCGCCGGGCAAGCGTCCACTGGGGTGTGCATTTTCGGTGCGGTGCGAATCAGTCACAGATGATTGCCTTAGTCAATTTCCAAAGTCTGTTTCAATCAGTCAAAGTCATTTTGCTCGTTGTATAAATATTGGAAAAGGCAAGACTTTTGCGAAGCCAGATTCAATCAAGTTAGTTAAAAAAGCTACATCAAATACGGTGCTTGAGTTAAGAAATATTAGTGCTGGTTACGGTGGTCAGTCAGTCGTTGAAGAAATTTCGTTGATTCTCGGTCGCGGACAATGTTTGGCGCTCGTCGGTGAGTCAGGTTCTGGTAAGACAACTGTTGCTCGGTGTATTGGTGGTCTGCACACCGAGTGGAGTGGTGAAATATTTCTGAATAACGAAAAACTTAATCGTGGGTCGCGACAACGACGCCTAGAACAGCGATTGGGTATCCAATATATATTTCAAAATCCGTATGGCTCATTAAACCCGCGTCGAACCGTCGGAGACTCAATAGTCAGGCCGTTAGTTATTTCTGGTTCAACTGGATCCTCAGTCAAGAAGGAATTGAACGAAGTACTAGAGAAAGTTTCGTTACCTTCTGCGTACTCCGATAGATTTCCAGATCAATTGTCTGGTGGTGAACGTCAAAGAGTTGCGATTGCACGTGCGCTTATTAGCCGACCAGATGTTTTGGTCTGCGATGAAATCACAAGTGCTCTCGATGTGCTGGTGCAAGCCGCTGTTGTCGATCTGTTGGCGACCTTGCAACGCGATCTTGGTTTGGCGATTCTATTTATTACTCACAATTTGCCTCTCGTTAGGAGTATTGCCGATGAAGTTGCGGTGATGTCCGATGGCAGAATTGTTGAATTCGGTGATACCGCAACTGTGATTGGTAACCCAGTGCAAGAATATACGCAGCGATTAATTACCGCGACGCCAAGTATCGCGCGCTCTAGCAAGTGACTGGTAAATAAAAATTAAATGACACGATCAATTTTTGTCGCACCTAGGTTCGAGAAAGTTGGCGAAGTATTTAAGTCGTTACATAATTCAAATTTGTCAGGAGCAAGTTTTGCTGCGAATGTAAACGGTCGAGTGGTTGTCGATCTGTGGGGTGGAGCGAAATCAGATTCAACCCCTTGGGCCGATGACACATTATGCGTGATCGCCTCAGGAACAAAAGGTATTTGTGCTGTCGCAGTGATGATTTGCGTTGAGCGCGGACTGCTAGACATTGACGCTGATATTGAAACAATATGGCCAGAGTTTGCGGTTGGAGGCAAAGGAAAGGTTTCAATCGGCGATTCGCTTGCACATTTGGCAGGAGTTCCTGGTCTTGAAAGAAGCGTTTCGATCGAGGATTTGGCTGACCCAATACACATGGCCCAACTCGTCGCACAACAAGTGCCGTTTGTAGCAATCGGATTACCGTCGTACCATGCAATGACTTTTGGATGGATTGCTGGAGAATTGGTGCGTCGCGTCGACGGAAGAAGTATCGGCAAATTTGTCAGAGATGAGATTGCGAACCCATTACAACTGGATTTGCATATCGGTGCGCCACAAGAGGCGATCGCACGAATTGCAGACACGACAAGATCGGCTGATTACAGTTATTCGGCGTTTCTTCCTGGTTCAGTCGCGGACCCAAGACTTAAATTTGTTTACGGAATGATTCCTGCAGAACGTGGTACCGCGGATTTTGCGAAAATTGAATTACCTGGTGGCGGAGGAGTGGCAAGTGCATTTGCGATGTCGCGACTATATGCGATGCTCGCTAACGGTGGAGAACTTGACGGGGTGCGGATACTGAAACCTGAGTCGATTATTTTGGCGCGTCAACAGCGATCTCAGGGCGATGATCAACTGAGTGGTCGGTTCTTACGCTTTGGTGTCGGCTTCGAACTTAATCCAAACCCATCCTGCTTGGGTAAGCCGAGTGATGCTTTCGGTCATACTGGCGCAGGTGGATCAACGCATGGTGCTTGGCCAAGTTTGCAAACTAGTTTTTCTTATGTGATGGGTGAATTTATACCTGAAAACCGTGATGATCGTGGTACTCGTTTGCTTGAAGCACTTCACGAGTGCGTCTCAAATATTTAGCGGCCTTGCCAATTCGGTTTGCGTTTCTCGCCGTGGGCAGTCGTGCCTTCTTTGGCATCTTCAGAATCAATAGCAGTTTGATAAGCCTTGTTATTTCGCAGAACCGGCATTGCATCTGT
This sequence comes from Ferrithrix thermotolerans DSM 19514, assembly GCA_945861325.1. Lineage (GTDB taxonomy): Bacteria > Actinomycetota > Acidimicrobiia > Acidimicrobiales > Ilumatobacteraceae > BACL27. Next base: position 11,385 of record CAMATY010000031.1, on the reverse strand, counting down.
GGCTGAGACATTCTCCAATGCGCGAATTAATTCAAGAACTGCCGCGACGCTAAGTGGTGCTGAGTCGCAAATCTTTTCTGCGAGTAGCCGGGCTGCTGGTAAAAGTTGATCACTGGTCGTGACCTCATTGACAATTCCCCACGATTGTGCCTCAGCGGCAGTCATTCTTCGCCCAGCGATAAGAATTTCGCGAGCGAGATTTGGCGGCAATATTTTTGGCAAGCGAATAGTGGCATTATCAGCGATTAGCCCGAGTGTCGCCTCAGGCAAAAAGAAGGTTGCATGCTCTGCCGCGACGATTAAGTCAGCAGCAAGCGCAATTTCGAATCCGCCACCAACGGCCATGCCATTGATTGCGGCAATAATTGGTTTCGGGCGAAAGTTAAGTTCGCAGATGCCACCAAATCCGCCAATGCCATAGTCGGATTCAAATGCTTCACCTTCACTAGCCGCGTTAAGGTCCCAACCGGCCGAGAAAAACCTATTACCAGAACCAGTCAAAATCGCTACGCGTAGTTGACTGTCGAGCATGAATGATTCGAAAATCAAACTCAATTCGCGGCTTGTCGGTGCATCAATTGCGTTTGCTTTTGGTCGGGCAATAGTGACTTCCAAGATTTGACCATTACGGTTTGTGTTAATCGTCATTGTTGTTCGGCAATCACTAAAGCATCAACGGCAACAGCCGTATTATGTGTAACTAGCACTGGATTCAATTCAATCTCAACTAAATTGCTATTCATCGCGAGTTTGATGACAGATTGCACCAAATCCACTAATGCGTTTAAGTTCGCTGGTGGTTTTCCGCGAAAGCCCGTGAGCAGTGGTGCGATTCTCAATTTATTAAGCGCCTGATGTATTTGTGATTCGGTAGTCGGTGCCAAGAGAAATTGAGTGTCTTGCCAAAGTTCGGTATAAATACCACCTGCGCCAAGAGTAATTAGCCAGCCAACAGGTGGGTCTCGACGGACTCCTACAAGAACCTCGGCGATCACATCAAGGACTGTCTCTTCGATCAAAAACTCTGTGAGTGTGTTTGGCATTGCAACTAAGGCGAGTGTTAATTGATGTTGGTCTTTGATTCCCACTTGTACTGCACCAGATTCACTCTTATGGGCTATACCTAATCCTTTGAGGGTGATCGGGTATCTGATTTCATTTGCTGTTGCCAAGACTTCATTGCGGACACACTTCCTGCCCTGCGGAACATTTACACCTGATTTTCGTAGTAGCGACTTTGCGTCGGCTTCATCCAGAAGTCTCGTTTTGTGAGCGGTATTGACTGGTGCTGGTGGCTCTTGAGAAGTGTTTGTGCCCAGCCAAGCTGCCGCATCAAGAGCAACAAGTGCTTCGTGCAAACCTTGTAGCACTACGACATTGGCTGCTTGGGCGGCAGTGCGGACTTCGGCTGTCACACACTCGGACAGAGTTGCAACAATCACTCCGCGTGATTTAGTTGCAGTCACTGCATCACATAGTGATTGCGCAGCCGTCACCCATGTTTGTGAGTTCTGATCAGCACGGGGAGGAGTATCAAGAATCAGCACCGTTGCATCTTGAGGGCCTGACATCACGGCGGTAAAAGTTTTAGCGGTCGCAGTTCGATCTCCCCACATGAAAGTGTGATAATCAAATGGATTGCCGACCGTGACGAGTTCGGTGAGTGTTGAACTAATTCGCTCGTGATGTTGTTCTTCAAACGGTTCAAAGCGCAAAGAAGTTTTCTCACTCAGGTCAGCAACAAGTGAAGCCTCGCCACCCGAGCATGACAGTGAAACAAGTTTGTTGCCCGTTAGTGCGCCACCTTGATCAAGTAATTTCAGAGTTTCAATCAACTCAGCAGGAGTGTCAACCATTGCTACACCTGCTCGCTCGAACAACGCTTGATATGCAGATCGTCGACCTGCAAGAGATGCAGTATGAGAAGTTGCGATTAATGCACCTATTTCGCTTCGCCCAGTCTGCAAGGCAACTATTCTTAAATTTCGTTTGTTGGCGTGAACGGCAATTTTAGCAAACCTTACTGGGTCGACAATCGCTTCAATGAAAAGTCCGATTGCGGTGACTCGAGAATCTTCTACGAAAACCTCCAGGCAGTCTTCGACGCCACAAGCAGCCTGGTTGCCGACAGTCACTAGATAAGCGAGATTTAGATCACGATGCTGGAGGGTCAGATTTAGTCCAACGTTTCCACTTTGGCTGACAATCGCCACGCCTTCTGTCAAAGATTTGCAACCGTGTTGGTCTGGCCAAAGTGCGATGCCGTCCAATGCGTTGATGTAGCCGTAACAGTTAGGTCCAAGTATTGGCATCTGCGCAGCAGCAACGATGAGTGTTTCTTGTAATAGTCGACCGTCGACCCCAGATTGGGTGCCAGATTCAGCAAAACCCGACGCGTAACAAACTGCTCCACCACTGCCAACTTTTGAAAGCTGAGCGACTACATCAATTGTTGCGTTGCGATTCACTGCGATAAAAGCAACATCTGGTGCACGAGGTAGGTCATCTATTGATCGAAAACATTTAACGCCAGCAATTTCGTTTCGAGTTGGGTGAACCGGCCATAACTCGCCAGTGAACCCGAGTTTTTGGCATTGCTCAATGACGCTTTGCGCAGGACCTGTGCCAAACAGGGCTATTGAACGCGGATTGAGCGTCCTTGAAAGTAGTTGCTCAACCACCATGGGGGCGCAACAATGCTCGCGAAATAATATGTCGTTGAATCTCGCTGGTTCCATCCCAAATTCTGTCAACACGGGTATCGCGCCACATGCGTTCTAATGGAAGTTCGTCCATTAAACCCATTCCGCCGAAAATCTGTATCGCTTCATCAGTTACAAACTGACACATCTCACTCGAAAAAACTTTCGCCATCGCCACTTCGCTATCGCTGAAATTGCCTGCGGCGTCGTTAAAGGCGGCGCGGAGAGTTAGTAACTCTGCTGCATCCAGACGAATCTGCATATCAGCCAGTTTGAATGACACACCTTGAAACTTTCCGATCTGTTGACCGAATTGCTCTCGCGTCGCCGACCACTCAACAGCAAGTTTTAAAGCTCGGCGAGCACGCCCAACGCAAACTGCGGCAACTTGAAGACGTGTTGCACCGAGCCATTCGTTAGCGGCATCAAAACCGTTGTGCTCTTCTCCGAGAACATTCGTACCTGGTATGCGACAGTTATCAAAATTAATAATCATGTTGTGATAACCATTATTTGATACACAGTTGTAACCTTTGACGCGCTCGCAACCTTTCGTGTCGAAGTCCACGAGAAAGCCTGTGATCTTTTTCTTTACTCCTTTTGAAGTTTGTTCTTCGCCACTGGCTGCAAACAAAATTACATAATCGGCCATGTCGGCGTGCGAAATAAAATGCTTCGTACCATTAATCACCCAGTCTTTGCCATCTTTCGTCGCAGTACATTTCATTCCACGGACATCTGAGCCTGCGTCTGGCTCGGACATTGCTAGACACTCAACACGGTCGCCATTAATAGTTGGTATCAGATATTCGACAATTTGTTGGTCTTTGCATGCTCGCAAAATATTGCTTGGTCGGGCAACTACATAATGCAGCGCATACGAAGTCACGCCAAACTCGCGGTCGACAAGAGTTGTGTCGAAAGAGTCAAGTCCACCACCACCGAGTTCGCTTGGCATATTGCATGCATACAAACCAGCAGCAATAGAGCGCTGCTTGATTTGTTTCACGAGATCTGGTGAGACCTGATTTTCTCGTTCAACCTTTTCTTCATGGGGTATTAATTCTCGCTCGGTAAATGCCTTTGTCGTATCGACAATCATTTGCTGTTCCTGTGTTAAACCAAAATCCATATCTCAGTCTCTCTGCTTTCAGTGATTAGTTCTTATTTTTAATTTCTATAATTCGACCAATTTCAGGTGGTCTGGGCAGGTGATCGTGGCTTTGTTTGATCGCAGTAAGTGCCGTCTCTACTGATTTCGTAATCGGGGCTGCCTTGGCGAGTTTCGAATCGACATGCAACAGCATTTGCTCACAAGTCGCTAATCGCTGTGTCGTTGAAGAGTTAAACATTTGATGGTTGAAATGTAACCGTTTGGCATCAAAATTTAAGACTTGTGTTGTGATCCGAAGTTTGTCGTTAAGGGCTGCCTCGCGCTCGTAAATGATATGCGTTTCAACTGTGTAATAAGAATGTCCGGCTGCTCGGTACTCATCGTTAATGCCGATGTACTGAAATAATACGTCTGAGGCCCAGCCAAATGCAGTCAAGTAGGCCGCTTCGGTCATGTGGTTGTTGTAGTCAACCCATTGCGCAACAACTTCGCTGTGGTAAAAGTCAAGTGGCGCAGGAACTGCCTCGCCAATTTCTAATGGCGAAACTTGCAGGATCATTTAACGCTTTGACCAACGAATCGGCCGGCACCTTCTGGCTTCGGTAATTTTGCGTGAGCATGAGCGATCGGTTTTAGGCGAACTAAAAGTTCAGCACCAATCGGAGAAGCCTTTTTTAACGCAGTGTCAACGTGCAGATAAATATGCTCAGCGGTCGCAACTACCGTGCCATTCGTCTGCGACATTACTGAATGTAGATGAACTTTTTTTTCATCCAGCAGTAAAACCTGTGCAGTAACTACGATCTCGTCGCCAACTCTGCTTTCGTTGATATATCGAATATGACTTTCAAGTGTGTAGAACGATCGACCCGTTGCAAGGTATTCATTTGAAAATCCGATTGATCGAAAGAATACATCTAGCGCCTCACTTGAAAGTTGCATGTAGCGACTGTCATTTGTATGGCCGTTGTAGTCAGCCCAGTCGGCTGTTATCCGTCGCCGTTGAACTTCGATCGGCGCGTCAATATTCTCGGGTTGAGCAGTAGCCCCGCTGAAAAGTTGCTTCTCATATGCGGCGAGAGTCTCTCCAGCCCCGAAGCCAACTTGTTTCAAGCCTTGCATCACCGCAACAAGACAATCATCGCGCAGTATTTCAAGTTCGCGAATCGTCCTAGATCCTGCCTGAGCGTCTGATTGCGAAACTATTTTCTCGAGCAGCACATCGTCAAGCTCAGGAACATTCATAAGTTTTGTCCACGGCCACTTAAGAGTTGGTCCGAATTGTGCCATAAAGTGACGCATTCCGGCTTCGCCGCCAGCAATTCGGTAAACCAAAAAAGTGCCCATAAACGACCATCTCAAACCAGCACCAAAGCGAATCGCATCATCAATTTCTTCGGCTGTTGCAACACCATCATTAACTAGCCAAAGCGCTTCTCGCCACATTGCTTCCATTAATCGATCGGCGACAAATCCATCAATTTCTTTTTGCAACATTAATGGTCGCATTCCGATCAATTCGTAAACAACTCGTGCTCGTTCGCGAGCAACGGTCGAAGTTTTATCTCCACCACAAATCTCAACTAATGGCAAAAGATATACAGGATTAAATGGGTGACCAACAACGAGCCTCTCAGGATGCGTCATATCTTGTTGTAATAAACTTGGCAGAATTCCTGAAGTCGAAGAGCCAAATACAACATGGTTCGGGGCAACGCGACTTGCTCGTGCCAGCAACTCTTGCTTTAACGCAACTCGCTCTGGTGCACTCTCTTGAACAAAATCAACATCAGTTGCGGCATCCTCTGGCGTATGAACAAATGTGATCGTGCCTTCTTTGGGTAGGGGTGCGAGCGTGAGTTTGGCGTATGCGCGACGAGCGTTTGCCATCACTTCGCCAATTTTGCGTTTTGCCTGTGGATCAACGTCGTAAATCTTTACGTCGTAGCCATTGAGCACGAAGCGAGCGGCCCAGCCACCACCAATAACTCCGCCACCGAGCAGGCCAATTGTTTTAAGTTTTTTGGATGAACTCACGAATGTTTTGTTAGTTGTAGTTTTTTACGCACGGCGTCAGGTCCAATGACATTGACATTCATATTTTCAAGAATTTTCACTGCTCGACCAACAAGGTCGGCATTTGATGCCATCTCACCTCGTGATAAGTAGATATTGTCTTCGAGCCCAACACGAACGTTGCCACCAGCAAGTGCCGCCATTGCAACAAATGGCAACTGCATCCGACTGATTGAAAACGCTGAGAATATTGCTCCAGGCGGCAACTGATGAACTAGTGCCATAAATGTCGTTGGGTCATCTGGCGCCCCGTACGCGATCCCCATGCAGAGTTGGATCATCACTGGATCGTCAAGCAATCCTTCTGCAATTAAATCTTTGACCATTACGAGATGCCCAGTATCGAAAACTTCGAGTTCGGCTCGCACACCGAGTTTTTGCACCTGTTTGGCCATCGAACGCAAAACGCTTGGCGTATTGACCATGATGTAGTCACCACCAGACGAGAAGTTCATCGTGCCACAATCCAGTGTGCAAATTTCGGGCATCAAGCGCGCAACATGGGCGAGTCTTTCGGTGGCGCCGACCATGTCGGTGTTAGCGGTGTCAATTGGCAGAACTTTTTCATCACCACCAAGAACGAGATCACCACCCATGCCTGCAGTTAGATTCAAAACGACGTCGGTATTGGACGATCGAATTCGATCAACTACTTCAGCGTATAAATCAACATCTCTCGAACCCTTGCCAGTTTGGGGATCGCGTACATGAATATGCACAACCGCGGCTCCTGCTTTGGCAGCATCTAGCGCCGACTCAGCGATCTGTTGAGGAGTTACTGGAACCTTGTCACTCTTGCCTGTTGTGTCGCCCGCGCCAGTGACTGCACAAGTAATGAAGACGTCCCAGTTCATACCAATTAGTTTATAGGACATGACTCAGCGAGGGAAAATCGTCTGGCGACCATCAGTCGAAAAGGTGAAGGACACTCGGATTCGCGAATTCTCAAAGTTTGCAGAGTTTTCTGATGTTCATCATTGGTCGGTTGCTAAACCCGATGAGTTTTGGGCACGAATTTGGGAGTTTTGTGGCGTCGTTGGTGAGCGGGGTGAGCGAATTATTGATCGCTTCAATTCTCCAGGCGATCCATCACTTGAATTTATCGCCACACGATTTTTTCCTGATGCTCAGTTAAGTGTTGTTGAGAATTTCTTAAGTCGCACGGGAGATGGAGATGCAATCGTCGCAATAGATGAGGTAGGTAATCGATCAACACGATCTTGGGATGAATTGCGGCATCGAGTGGCGAGTCTCGCAGGTGGGTTGGAGAGCCTCGGAGTCGTCGCAGGCGATCGCGTCGCTGCTTGGCTTCCAAATGGAATTGAGGCAATTGAAACAATGCTTGCAGCAGCATCAATCGGCGCTGTGTTCTCATCCTGTTCACCAGACTTCGGAACGCAAGGTGTGCTGGATCGATTTAATCAAATTTCACCTAAAGTTCTAGTGGCAACTGATTCGTATATATATGGTGGCAAAAAATTCGATTGTCTTGAACGACTTGCAATAATTCAGACTGGATTGCCAAGCCTGGTAAAAACTCTGCTTGTGAGCCCGAGTGCGATTACGCACGGCCCAGAAATAACTAGTTACGAAGCTTTTTTGGCATCTTCAGTGATGCATTCGGTGCAGCCGAAAAGATTCAAATTTGATCATCCTTGGTATGTGCTGTACTCGTCGGGCACAACTGGAGTGCCGAAATGCATCGTGCACAGAACTGGTGGTGTGTTGTTGCAACATTTGAAAGAGCACCAAGTGCATTGCGATGTGCACCAGGGTGATCGCGTAATGTACTTCACTACAACAGGCTGGATGATGTGGAACTGGCTCGTGTCCGTATTGGCTAGTGGTGCAACAGCAGTGGTTTACGACGGGTCGCCTAGTTATCCGACTATGAATCGTTTATTTGATATTTGTGAGACCGAGAAAATCTCTCTGCTTGGAACTTCGGCAAAATTTATTGACTCGGCTCGTAAATCGGACATCTCACCAATTGACTCACATAATTTGCAATCCTTGCGAACTATTTGTTCAACTGGCTCGCCGCTCGCGCCTGAGGGATTTGAGTGGGTTTATGACAAGGTCGCAAAAGATATTCATCTTGCATCAATTTCTGGAGGTACAGATATCGGTGCTTGCTTCGTCGGCGGGGACCCAACGAGTGCAGTTTTTGCGGGGGAGATACAACGACCGTGCCTTGGTATGGCCAGCGATGTCGTTGATGAAGATGGCAAATCATTGATCAGTGATTTCAATATTCCAGGAGAGCTTGTTTGTCGAGAACCTTTTCCGTCTGTGCCGCTGGGTTTCTGGGGCGATGGTGCCCCGGGTTTACCAGACCCAAAATCTCCAGGGCCGAAGTTTCGCTCTGCATATTTTGAAAGATTTCCAGGAATCTGGAATCACGGTGATTTCGCATCGTGGACAAGTCACGGTGGCATGGTGATTCATGGTCGCAGCGATACAACCCTTAATCCGGGTGGAGTAAGAATAGGTACGGCCGAGATCTACCGTGTTGTTGAGCAGCACGCAGATGTCCTTGAAAGTCTTGTCTTCGGTCAAAATTTTGAAAACGATGTGCGGATTATTCTTGCGATCCGACTTGTCGCTGGCGCAACCATGTCTGAGCAACTTATCGTTGATCTCAAATCGCGAATCAGAAGTGCGTGCACGCCACGACATGTGCCAGCCGTTGTGATTGCTGTTGCCGATCTGCCACGCACGCGAAGTAATAAATTAGTTGAACTTGCGGTAGTTGACGCTGTTAATGGTCGACCAGTGCGAAACATTGAAGCGATTGCAAACCCGGAAGCGATCACCGCGATAGTGGACGCTTTGAACTTATAGAAAAAATAAAATGTAAGATTAATTAGCAGGCCAGAAATATGCTAATTATTAATTCGATGTAAGAGATCTGAGCGGAAGATAGTCGTCGATGTCGAGTGGGTCAAAACCATTGATGAATAAAGCCTGTGTCGCGCGGGAAAGTTTAATATCGCGTGTCGCATTTGCGAGTGCTTCGCGTAATTCTTGAAGTTGCTCGTTAGTTGTTGTGAGGTTCGTTATTAGTGGCAAACATGGAACGAGTGGTCCGTTACAGATGATGAATAGTGATGAAATTACTTCGGGTATCACTCTTTTAAGATGGGCAAATGTAACGCTGTCGATTGAAGCAACATCTGCTTCGCCGCGACTCAACATCAGTGCGCTTTCGTAATGCGATTTAGATATCTTGACATCACCACGCCAAGTTTCTTGCGGACCATGAATCGCAGCGATCAGACTGATCCACCCAGAAAGACTTTCGATGCCATTAACGGCGGCTGTCGAACCCTGAAAATCAAATGGTGTTCCATCTACTCGGCCCAAAACAACACTGCGGTAATAATGGCTTGCCGATTCTGGTGTTGAGTGACGAAATGATCCAACTACCCGAACTCGTTGCGATAGTCGCGTGATTAACGGCCAACCACATGTCTGACTGACGGCTAACTCGGGTGCGAGCCATAGAGCCTCGGGATTTTGTGTCCATTGCAATTTTTCTGGCAGCCATTTGGCTTGCGAATAGACATTGTCCCAAATCTCGTTCCATGCCCAACGAGTATCTTCGAATGGATAGAAACTGAGTTCGGCTAGTTGTCTTGAGTTAGAAGGCACTATCTACAACTTTATTACTACGAGTAGGTGACAGTGCGACAAATGCCAGCCTTGGCGTCGATCTTCTAAGATATCTGGCGTGCGTATCTTAAGTAAAGACTTGGCGATGAAGTCCTTACTTAGTTTGATTTTTCTTATCTCAGTTTTTGCCCTAAGTGGTTTAGGGGCTTTAGATATTGCGGTAATCATCTTGCTCGCTGCGGTGCAAGTGTCTTTAGGGTCGCGTGTCTGGTCGTATTTTCGAGCGAACCAGCAAGTGTCTTTTTCCGAAACTATCGGAATGGGGGCTGCAATCGGATTTGGGTTGTCAATGATTTCAAGCCAAGCATTTCGCACCATGCTACCGCGATCGGTTTCGTGGATTGTTTTGCCTCTGGCAATTGCTCTTATCGTGACGAGATTTTTGGGAGAACCGCAAATTAGAGCCGAGTCGCAGCCTCAGAAAACTAATGAGATCTACATCATTATCACTGGCACGATAATCGCGCTGAGCACTTCTTGGTATTGGCTTATTCCAACTGCCCTCGCTGCGTTGTCGGGGACTATTTGGGCACTACTCCGCGAAAATAAAAGTAACCGAACAAAATCGAACATTATTTTAAGTCGGCTTCTTGGTTTGTTCAGCATTTTCCTCATCGCTCGGGCTGCAATCGTCTTGAATTCGTTAGAGAATGTTCGCAATCCACTGTGGTGGAGTTATCGATTCGCAAAGATTCAGGATCCTGATGTTGTATTTGTTGAGTCGATGATGCGGTCAGTTCGCCTGTTGGGTGGAGGCGAAAGCATTTTTTTTGCTGGCGCAAGACTTCACTACCACTGGTTTTCCTTCGCATGGAATGACACTTTGAATGCGATTTTTGAAACAGACTCATTTGCGATATCAGGTATTGCTGGACCGGTTCTAGTTTTGTTCGTGATTATGTGTTTACTTTCGGCAATTGCTAACCGTTTATCAACCAATCGGATTGGCACAGTTGCCACGATTGTTGCAGTATCAGCAATGTGCGCGGGACCGATACCTTTTCTGCGCGCATTGCATCCATATTCTTACTCGTTTGCCTTTTCGCTGATATATATTTTTGCGATCGTATTGATCTTGCTTAGCCAAGAAACGACAAAAATTGTGTTGAATCTTGGATTAATGTTTTTGTTCACTGCAATGTTGATCGGAAGCAAAGTTACTGCGGCACCGACAATGATTTTAGGAATATTATCTATAAACATCTTCTGTTACTTCACGAAAAATAAACAACGGAATCAGATTTTTGCTATTTCTTTAGCGGCTGCTGCGGCAACTATTTCGGTCTGGTTTTTCGTATATTTCGCTCCCGAAGCCGCGAATTCAAACTCGTTCAAGCTTGGTGTTGGTGAAATTTTCAAACAAAAGGCATTCCTCTCATCTGGGCTACCGACTCTGGTGTTTGCCGTTGGGTTCATCAGTCTGTTATCGGTGTCTAGTTATTCGCTAATCGGACTGGCAGGAATGCGCGAACTAACAACATCTGAGGCGCGTCTTGCATTGATTTTTGCTGTAACAGGTGGGGCCGTCAGTCTGGTTATGGCTTTATTGATTTCGGATGATCTTGAGAGTTCGGGCTATTTGATTCAGACTGGTTTTGCTTTGCTGGTTCCGTTTTCGATTATTGCGCTGTCAAATTCTGCGCGAAGCTTCTCTGTTCAGAAACCAATAGTCGTCTTGGCCTTTGTATCACTAGGTATTTTGTTGGCACGAGTTAGTTGGTCGTTAGTTGACAAAGTCAGTGGCAACGCAACTGCTGTCGTCTATAAAACCTCGATGATTGTCTTGCTACCGATTATTGCTTCGGTTTTGATTTTATT
>CAMATY010000030.1 GCA_945861325.1 Ferrithrix thermotolerans DSM 19514 | reverse complement strand
CGCCATGATTGCGTTCAACTATTTCATGAGAAATTCGCACAATTGCTCGACGCACATCTGTCGAGCTCATCACTTCACGTGACGCGTTTGCATTCGCGTTGATATTCAAAAACTTTGTCCTTCCGTTCGAGCCTCACAGGACTCAATTTACGGTTGATAACTACTTGACTTTTGGGTCGAGATAAATATAGCACTATTCTTGCGCGCCGAATCTGATGTTTTAAAATATTCTAAAACTTCTCAAATCTTGCGTTCGTAGACGACCCACCACTCGTTGGCATAAGAGATTGCGAATTGGGCAGAAACTTCACGCCATATTTTTTGCGTTCCTTCATCCATTGCTAATGGCAAGATTACAAACTCAATGTCACTTGTGAATGGCAAAATATCGCCAGTCGCAAATACATCCATACCATAGAGAACTCTTTTAAAAGGAACGGGAAACGCATAAATCCTTTGTCTTCTCGCTAACTGTGCAGTCAATGGATGATAGGCACTAACTACGGCGTCGGATGGAATCTTGGTCATCGCAACGCGAGCAGCGAGCACCATTGGGTGGTCTGAACCGTTATAGGACAGATGCGTTCTTGCTCCAGGAAGAGGTGCCCACAAGAATGAAGAGATTAATGTGCAGACCAAACAAGCAGCGACTAAAACACGACGCAACCGCCTTCGCAGTCGACCGAGAGCAAAAACCGTACCGAACACAAGTACAGGCACAACAATAAATGAATAGTGATATTCAATGTGGTACTGATACCAAAACGCACTAAAAATATTTGCGAATATCACAAGCCCGGCAATTGCGGCAATCTCAGGAAACAAAAGAAAGCCCATCGCAACAGGCGCAACAAGCTGAAGCAAATAATACGGTCGAGAATCGCTGACTAGATATCGGAGCATTGCAATTGGATCTGTGAACAGCGTTATTAAAACTCCAGTTATACCGCCGAATGGAATTCGCCAGCCGTTGCGAAATGGTACACCGTTGATGCCACGCTGGATACCAAAAATTGCAATTATTGAATACCAAAATGAGACGACGACTGTTGTCAGTCCCTTAATCAACTGCCGTCGATAAGCAATCCAAAACCCCAATGGAATCAGAACTAGCGAAACATCTTCTTTGACGCTCATCGCTAATACAACCGAGATCAAATAAATTCGCCATTTTTCTTCAATCGCCGCATAGAGCGCGCTGCCGATTAGAACTCCTAGAAATGCATCTGGATGAAAATTTTCAAAGGCGATCCACACTGTCGCTGGGTGCATTAAGTAAACCGCTACGAATGCAGTTGCCAGCGCCTCGCTCTCAAGGCGCTTACGAGCATAAAAGAAAACCGGTATCGCACCGGCGGCGATTGCCGTTGCTTGAACAACAAATAAAAGCGACGAACTCGGCACTAGCCAGTAAAGCGGCACGAGCAACAACAGAATAAAACTGGTGTGATCGCCAAATAAATTACGACCCATTAGAGTCACAAATGGGCTATGAAATCTTGACAACAACCAAATTCCTTGGTCATATAAACCAAAGTCATACGCCGACGTCGCCAAGCTGCGGTGCATCTCAATACTTAGCGCAACAAAGTAGAACCAAAACACGACGGCAATTGCAACAGATAAAACTTGCCAAATAGTCGCTCGCTGAAAACGAGCCCGCAGATTCTCTAAAAATCTATTCGTATTAGACGCCTTTCGCCCGCATTTTCTTCGCGATCGCCGACAAAACACCGTTCACATAGCGTCCTGATTCTTCTGTCGAAAACCGTTTAGCAAGTTCAACTGCCTCATTTATAATAACCGCGACGGGAACATCAGGACGATCCATGAGTTCGTAAATCGCTAATCGCAAGATATTTCGGTCAATTGCTGGCATTCGATGAATCGTCCAGGTGTGCGAGTGTTCAGTGATTATTTCGTCTAATTCAGATCGGCGAGACGAAACGCCCGCTGTAAGCAGAGAAACCAAATCATCAACGCCGAGTATTTGTGCCGAGACAATCGTTGCTACTGGCAGATCGCGTGACTCGGCTTCGTACAACAAATGCACAGCACGCTCTCGAGCGTTGCTACGCAGATCGTCACCCGCTTTTGACTTACGCGTTGATGACATCAGACTCTCGTTATATATTCGCCTGAACGCGTGTCTACTTTAACCCTGTCACCAATATTTACGAACAATGGAACTTGAATTACTTTGCCTGTCTGCAAGGTTGCCGATTTGCGCGCACCAGAAACTCTGTCGCCTTGTAGTCCAGGTTCGGTATTTGTGATTTCTAGTTCGACCGTAACTGCTATTTCAACACTGACAATTTCACCGTCATGAGTTGCAATAATTGCGATGCCGTTCTCAATTAGATAGTCAGCGACATCGCCTAACGCTTTCGGACTGACATTCATCTGATCAAAAGTCACTGTGTCCATAAACACGAAATCATCGCCATCTTTGTAGAGAAACTGCATATCGTTTTTGTCAAGAATCGCTTGCTCGACACGAATACCTGCGTTGAATGTTTTTTCAAGAACGCTTCCCGTTCTCAGGTTTCGTAATTTCGTGCGAACAAATGCACCACCTTTGCCTGGCTTGACATGTTGAAAATCAATCACAGTAAACAGATTGTTGTCAATCTGAAGAGTGATGCCGTTCTTTAGGTCGTTAGTTGTAATTGCAGGCACTGAAGATCCTTTTTACTATGAGTAAGTATCCGACAGCCGCTTTGCGTGACGACCACAAGGTCTTCAATTCGCACACCACCGAGCCCTTCACGATAGACGCCAGGCTCAACGGTTACCACCTCGCCGACTTCTAGTGGCTCAGCAAATCCATTGCGCACCCACGGCATCTCGTGAATCTGTAACCCGACGCCATGTCCAGTGCTGTGACTGAATTCGCCGCCGAAACCAGCAGCGGAAATAAAATCGCGACATTTTTGATCTAGATCCTGGGCTAAAACGCCGGCGCGGACAAAACTTAAACCGAGCATCTGTGATGCACTGACTACTTCGTGCATTTCACTTAGCACTGGGTCAACCTCACCGATCAAATAAGTTCTGGTCATATCTGAGTGGTAGCCGTCAACCAACCCTCCGACATCAATCACCACACTGTCACCTTCAACAATTTTGCGACTAACAGGCCGATGATGTGGTCGTGCCGCATTTGGACCGCTTGCCACGATTGTGTCATAGCTCGTGAATTCTGCACCGTGGTGTCGCATTCGATAATCAAGTTCATCGCGAATATCTCTCTCGGTCAACCCAAGCACAAGCATCGGCGCAACTTCAGTTAACGCACTATCTGTGGCCAAGGCCGCCAACTCCATTCGCTGAATTTCTGGTTCAGTCTTGCGTCGACGCAAATGCGCAACCACAGATGACACGGCTACGAGTTCTGATCTAATCTGAGACTTAATCGTCGCATGAGCCGCTACCGTCATCTCAGTTGGATCAAAACCGACCGATGCAAATTGCTTTGTTGCATTGGCAAGTGCATCACGCAATTCACTAGCACTGCGTCCTTCAATAACACTGCACTGCGCATGCGAATTCTGAGTCTGTTCGCGTGACTGATCCCCGTATCTTCCGTCAACGATCAACACCATGTCATCTGGTCGCACGATTAGTGTTCCGGCAGAACCAGTGAAACCTGTCAGCCAACGGATGTTGTTTAAATCTGTGACCAATAATGCTGAAACACTTTTATTCGTTGTGTGCTCAAGTCGCTGCCGAACAAGTGCATCACGATCCGCGACACTCAGTGGCGCCAGTTTGATCGAGTCCATTGAGATTATTTCTTATCGGCGAGCAAAGTCGCCACTGCGTCAATTGCAAACTTGTATCCGTAGGCACCAAACCCAGCAATCGTCCCAGAGACAACGGGCGCAACCACACTCTCGTGGCGCCACGGATCACGAGTCGCAGGATTTGAAAGATGCACTTCGATTTTTGGTCCATCAAATGTCGCTAGAGCATCGTTTAGACTCCATGCGAAATGAGTCAGCGCCCCTGGATTAATAATTATTGCGGCACATCGCGACCGTGCACCATGGATCGCTGAAACGATCTCGCCAGCACTTTGTGCAACCAGAGTTTCAACTTCGAAACCGAGTTTCGCTGCTTTTTCTCTTGCGGCGTTGATGTGCTCGCTAAGAGTTGCGGTGCCATATATCTCTGGCTGCCGTTGCCCGAGCAAGTTCAAATTTGGTCCATTGAGGATCAAAATAATTGGGAGAGCAGATTTTGCCATAACAATCAGAGTACTTGCATTGCATCGAACGCTTGATCTATATATTTTTCATCCACACCACTCACGACTTCAATGCTGTTATTTCCGTCTAAAACAAAGGTCAAACCATTGATTGCCTTCTTATCTAATCGCATAAAACTAATTAGGTCGGTTCGTTTAATCGTCTTTGGAACTTCGACTCCGAGCCGATAAATATCTCTAATCACCTTGTAGTGATACGCCAAACGGTGATCATCAATTCGCTTCATACTGTGAGCCAAATGTGCGGCAAAAATCATTCCAATTGCTACTGCTTCGCCGTGCGCCAGCGCAAACGAACTCGACCGTTCTAAGGCGTGAGCAAGAGTATGACCGTAATTGAGTACTGCTCGACCACCCTGTTCTCGCTCGTCAGCCGAGACAATTTCGGCCTTAATTTGAACGCAACGAGCAATTCGCTGTGTCATTTCAAGCGCCAGCAAATCATCGCCCGTCAAGAAATGATATTTTGCAACTTCACCAAGTCCACATCGAGTCTCTCTTTCAGGAAGAGTTTTAAGTGAGTCGACATCACAGATCACAGCCGTCGGTTGCCAAAATGCACCCACCAAGTTTTTGCCCTGTTCTAAATTGACACCAGTCTTGCCACCAATCGCAGCATCAACCATGCCGACGAGGGTCGTCGGTAAATGAATCACAGCAGTACCACGATGCCAAGATGCTGCGGCGAAACCAGCAACATCGGTAACCATTCCACCACCGACGCCAATTACGACATCTGAACGCGTCAAGCCAAACTTCGCAAATTTCTCTGAAATCAATTGGATCGTTTGCAGATTCTTATGTTGTTCACCATTGCCGATTGTTATTGTGGTATTTTCAATCTCAAGATCAAGTTTCAACGGAATATTTTCTTGAGTAACGATCGCCACGCGTTTTGCCGTCTTTGGAAGCAAGTCTTGTAACTGATCGCTGACCCCACTGCCGACAATCACTGGGTACGAGCGATCTGCAAGCGAGACAATGATTTTATGGTTTGTCATTTCGGCACTCCAGTTGAAACCGAGAGATTGCAAACACTAATAATTTGATCGACTACTTGGCTGACCGATAGCGACTGCGTAACAAGATGATGAGTTGCAAGTTGTTGATACAGGTGCTCGCGATCTTGACGCATTTTGTTAAGTGAGCCGATCGGATCACCATCCAAAAGTGGGCGATGTTGGCCACGCCCTGTGCGCGAAACAAGTGTCGGAGTCGGTGCATCCAACCAAATAATGCACTCCGCATATTTTTGTAAAAGTTCACGGTTAGCAGCAGCAACGATCGCCCCACCGGCAACAGCCAAAACCATTGCCGACTCACCCGCACATAAATCTGCCAACGCCTGAGATTCAAGTTGCCGAAAAACAGGTTCACCTTGTTCGGTAAAGATTTCGCGGACTGAAGTTTTTGCTGATTTCTCGATCGCCTCATCACTATCTGCAAAATCTAAATTGAGTTTTGTAGCAAGTGCACGCCCAACAGTTGTTTTACCTGAACCCATCAGACCAATCAGTACAACCATATTCGGCGAATGATTTTTTGCGCCTGAATCATGACTATTGATAGCCGTCATGGTGATCGTGAAGTTCAGCGAAGTCTCTGGGCGAAGTTTTTTACATTGGCGGTGAACTCAGCAACGCTGTCACCACCGAATTTTCGCTGTGCTTCTTGTGCCAGAACAAGAGCGACCATTGTTTCGGCGACGACCCCCATTGCAGGCACAGCAGTTACATCTGTTCGCTCTTTGAAACTCACGGTCTCTTGCTTGGTCACCATGTCAACTGTTTTCAAAGTTGGACGATTCAAAGTTGAGAGCGGCTTCATCGCCGCCCTGACGACCAACATCTCTCCAGTTGACATTCCACCTTCGGTGCCACCAGCCAGCGTCGTTTCGCGTTTGTACGAGTTCTCAGTTTCATCCCACGTAATTGCATCGTGTGCTTGACTTCCGCGACGCGAAGCCACATCAAAACCATTTCCGATTTCAACACCCTTGACCGCTTGAATGCTCATTACTGCTTGTGCCAACAGTCCGTCAATTTTGCGATCCCAGTGAACATAGCTACCAAGGCCTACAGGTAAACCGAATGCCAATACTTCAACAATGCCGCCCAGACTGTCGCCGTCTTTAGCGGCCGCTTCTATTTCAGCGATCATTTCGGACTCAGATTTTGCATCAAAACAACGAACCGATGACTCATCAATTTTTGCTAAATCTTTTGGTTGCGGACGCACAGGGTTTTCGTTGCGTGCTGTGCCAAGTTGCAAAACATGCGAAATAACGCTGACATTTATTTGGGCGAGCAAAACTTTTGCAAGTGCACCTGCTGCCACTCTTGCGGCCGTTTCACGCGCACTCGCTCGCTCAAGCACATCTCGGGCGTCATCAAAACCATATTTTTGCATACCAGTCAAGTCAGCATGACCTGGTCGAGGCTGTGTTAATGGTTTTTTAGTCTTACCTGGTGCTGGCGACATCTCTTCATGCCACACATCGCTGCGTGACCACTCACTGTTTTTGATCTCAATTGCAACTGGCGAGCCCAATGTTCGACCGTGTCGAATTCCGCTGATCAAAACGATCTCATCTTCTTCAAATTTTTGTCGGGGACCGCGTCCAAACCCGAGACGCCTACGCGCCAATTCATCGCTGATGTCTTTGGCGGTGACCAGCATTCCCGCTGGAAGTCCTTCAACGATCACGACCAGCGCTTGGCCATGACTTTCGCCTGCAGTAAGGTAACGAAGCATAAATATCAGGCTACCTCTAGCGTTGCGCTAGATAGAGATCATTAACGAATTGATGCCAAATGAGATAGTGCTGCATTGCGCATTAACGCAATGTCGGTGCTTTTATAGCGCTCGCTTGTCCAATGCTGTTGTTGCAATACGGCTTGATGAACCAACATTGATAGACCGTCCACAACTACGGCGCCTGCATTTGTGGCAGCGACAATTAACCCGGTCTGCAGTGGGTTGTACACCGCGTCTAACACCACATGTGATGATCGAATTAGTGAAATATCAATTGGTGTTTTCGCATTTTCGCCAATGTCACCAAACCCAACGGGTGTTGTGTTGATAATAATTTTTGCGCTTGATATTTCTCCAGCAATGCTTGTCAAATTCGCGACGCGAACTACACCACCAATCTGCTTTGCTAAATCTTGCGCACGATCTACGGATCGATTAATAATCACAACTTCACTCGTCCCGCGTTGCGCAAGTACATATGCAACAGCCGACGCAGTTCCGCCTGCTCCCAGAATCACAACACGTTCGCCCTTGACAGTTGACTGCATCGCTTCTTCAAGTGCATTGCAGCATCCATCGCCATCAGTATTTGTCGCCCACAGCGAATTATCAGCACGCAACACAACCGTGTTGGCAGATTTTGTGATCTCAACTATTTCGTCAACTTCTCCAATTTCACCGACAATTTTTGCAACCTCATTTTTGTGGGGCATCGTTACTGAGAATCCGCCGATACCGAGTGTCGACATCGCCGAAAGTGCGTCGCGTACCCGGCTGCTATTCACAAGAAATGCAACGTACAGCCAATCCAAATTCTTGGCTTCAAACACCGCGTTATGAATAACCGGTGACAAACTTTGTGCAACTGGCGCACCAATGATTGCAGCAAGTCGAGTTTTGCTTGAAATCACGGCAAAAACCCGGCCGCTCTTGAGACCTCAACATTGAAGGCATGATCTTGCTCGGTCGCGGCGAAAGTATGTCCACCGTTGGCGTCGCTCAATACATAGTAGAGATATTCACAATTAGAAGATTTTTTTATCCCGATACAAATCTTGTCACTCAGATCTGGGTTCGGTGATGGATTCAATGCGGCTCGAATTGATGCTCGACCAGGACTAGCGATTGGCGTTGGTGGCAGACCCGTGCGGAGATATGAGTTGTACGGCGAGTCAACCGCTTTGAGATCAGTAAACGATGCTCCATCGGCAGAGTTGTAGTACAGCGTGGCATCAATTTGCAGTGGCATCCCGCGTTCTAGACGGTTATAAATAACTCGTGAAATTTTGCCACGGTCATTTTCTAATTTCGCTTCACGCTCAATGATTGACGCGATGATCAACAACTCGTATGGCGACTTGCCAACTTTGTTTTGCGAGTCAGGCAAACCTTCTTGATTACCAACGCGCTCCATTAATCGCAACATTCGATCAACAACGCTCGTCGCTGTTTCGTCACCTGAAACTTGATAAGTATCTGGAAACAAAAGACCTTCCAAACGAAAAGGAACCCCAACCAGAAAATCAGTATTCGTTGGAAAGTATTCAGAACCGAGTAACGGATTATTTATCGCATCAAAAAAGTCTCTCGCGGTTATTCGCGTCGTTTTGTCTTCTATCCGTTTGGCAATTTGCGTAACCGTATAACCCTCAGGAAATGTAACCTTAGTGAAAGTAATCGACGGGCTTTTATTTAATTTCTTCATGATGTTGCCAATATGCTCGTGCTTAATTAGCGCAAAGTATCCAGGTTGAAGATCTATCCCGCCCTTGCGCTGTACATACCAACGAAAAACGCCAGCATTTACGATGAACCCTTCCTTTTCTAAACGCGCGCTAACCGAAATAAGTGAATCGTTCAAGTTGACCGTGAAGTTCGTAGCAACTGGTTTTCCGTTTGTCGCCAGGTCAGGTGGATTGATCTGACGCAAATACCACATGCCGGTCGCTCCAACAGAAAGGACGACACTCAACACCACGGTCAACGCAATTAAGACTGTGCGTGAATCTGGTCGCCTATCGGCAGGTTGAGTTTCAAATTCACTTGATCGCCAAGCTTCAGGTCCATCCCAATTATCTTCTTGCCAATCATTTTTTGTTGGTTGAATCTTTTGCCTTGGGTCACGATTCATGTCACGACTCATGATTTAGTCCGATCAACATGATCCAACCAGCCCTGCAAAATAATTGCTGCAGCGATTTTGTCAACTAGTTGACGGCGAGCCTGCGCGTTTAACTTACCTTGGCTTAATAATTCGTTGGCAGTCTTTGTCGTCAGTCGCTCATCATGGCTTTGGACTGGGATACTCAAAGATTTAGTCATTTCTTCAATTTCATCCAACACATTTCGAGCAGCAGGGCCAACAGCACCGGTCAGTGATAGTGGCAGACCCACCACTACGCATTGTGCTTCGTATTCGTCAACTATTTCTTGAATCTTCTTATGATCTTGGGCGTGGTTTGCGCCCCGCGCGAGAACAACCAGCGGCGATGCAATGGTTCCACTTGAGTCGCTCACGGCTATGCCGATGCGCTTTGAGCCGAGATCAACCCCGATGCTGCGCATGACAGTGCTAAACGATCTCGCCAGCCGCCGTCACAGCAAGTTGAAGTGCTTCGTCTAGTGCGTCAACTATTTTTCCACCTGCCGTTGCAATGTCACCTTTACCGCCACCGCCGCCGCCGACTTTTTTCGCAGCAAGTGCAATCAGGTCACCAGCCGAAGTTTTGACGCCTGTGCCAGTTGCGGCCACGAGTGCGACTCCTCCACTTGGTACAACTCCACCTAAAACGACTGCTTTAATTGCCGAATTTTGCCGGATCGCGATTGCAAGTTCGCGCAAATCAGCGGGCACTAGACCGTCGATTCTTTCGACAACAACTCCGTTTTTATGTTTGCCCACCAACTCGCTGGCCCGACCTCTTGCCGCAGCAGATCGCAACGATTTAATTTCGTCGCTCAATTCTTTGACTTCGGCAATCTTGCGGGACACAGCATCCACTAAAGATTCTGTATTCGTTCCGAGTAATTCACCAAGGCTGTTTAATTGCTTTGAAGTCGCGATCATATAATCAACCGAGTTGAGGCCGGTTACTGCTTCAATTCTGCGTAAATTTGAGCCGATAGAACTTTCTTGAACTATTTTTATTAATCCAATATCACCAGTAGATGCAACATGGGTTCCCCCACACAGTTCTACAGACTCACCAGCTTCAAGTACTCGAACGACGTCGCCATACTTGTCACCGAAGAAAGCAATCGCCCCTGCCGCTGTTGCTTTTTCTTTTGAGGTCTCGTAGGCATTGACATCCGCATTGGCGAGGACCTGCGCGTTAGCGATGCGTTCAATCTGCTCAACTTCTTGCTCGGACAATGGTGCATAGTGACTGAAATCAAATCTCAATCTTTGCGGAGACACCAACGAACCTGCCTGCTTGACATGTTCACCTAACACGCTGCGTAAAGCATGGTGCAGTAAATGTGTTGCTGTGTGATTTTTGCGCGTTGCATTTCGCGCAGCCGTATCAATGGCTGCAGTTACTGTTTGGCCTTGCTGGATTTCGCCACGAGAGATCTTGCCACTATGTTTGCGAAGTCCAGGTAATGCAAACGTCGTATCAGTAACAATCATTTCACCAGTTTGAGTGCTGATCTTTCCGCAGTCACCGACTTGACCACCACTTTCTGCATAAAACGGGGTGACATCCAGGAATACTTCAATTTCTGAGTCACTGTTTTCAACGACTGCAAGAACTTTTGATTGACTCGAATCAACTGTGTAGCCAACAAACTTTGTCAGGCCGTGCTGTTCAAGGATCTCACGATAAACAATTAACTGGTCTTCGACGCCTTGAGTTCCTTTGCGCGCCGACTTGGCACGAGTACGTTGGGCAGACATTTCGGTCTCAAAACCCACAACATCGACCACAACATTTCGTTCAGAGGCGATCTCTTGGGTTAACTCAAGCGGAAACCCATAGGTATCGTGCAACAAAAACGCACTTGAGCCACTCAGCGGTGCCGAATTCTTTGATTTCGCAGATGACTTTTCAATTGCGGCAAACTCGGTTTCAAGAATCGTCAAACCATTCTTCAGTGTCTGTCGGAAACTTTCTTCTTCTTTAGTTAATACACCCAATATGAAATCTTTATTGTCCAGCAGCGTTGGATGTGCCTCGCCCATTACCGCTATCGCAGTTTCAACAAGTTTTGGCATTACGAGTTTCTCGGTGCCGAGCAAATAGGCATGGCGTACCGCGCGACGGAAAATTCTTCGCAATACATATCCACGACCTTCATTTGACGGAAACACACCATCATTGACAAGCATCATCGAAGATCTTGCGTGCTCAGCCAGAACACGCAGCGAAAAACTTGCCCGATCTTCGTAGTCACCGATTTTATATTTCTTAGATGTCACCGACTGTGCCTGCTCAATCAGTGGAAACAGGACATCAGTTTCCCAAATTGAATCCTTGCCTTGCTTCAGTGCCAAAATTCTTTCAAGCCCGGCACCAGTATCTATCGAAGGTTTAGGAAGCGGCGTGCGAGAACCATCTGCCGCCTGATTGAACTGCATAAATACGAGGTTCCAGAATTCTAAAAATCGATCACCCTTTGGATCGTTAAGCGGACCACCATTAGGCCCGAAGGCAGGCCCACGATCAATGTGAATCTCAGAACACGGACCACACGGGCCAGTGTCTCCCATTTGCCAGAAATTATCTGCGTCACCAAGGCGTTGAATGCGATTCATTGGCACACCGACTTGATCATGCCAAATCTGTTCGGCTTCATCATCGCTTTCATGCACCGTTATCCAGAGTTGATCACCATCAAAGCCAAATACTTCTGTAACTAACTCCCAACTCCACGGAATTGCTTCTGATTTGAAGTAGTCACCGAAACTAAAATTACCGAGCATTTCAAAAAATACGCAATGACGTTTGGTTCGACCAACATCATCGAGATCGTTATGTTTGCCCCCAGCACGCGCACACTTCTGTACGCTCACTGCTCGTTTGAAGGTCGGTACTTCGTCGCCAACGAAATACGGTTTAAACGGCACCATTCCGGCGACCGTGAATAACACCGTCGGATCGTGTGGGATAAGGCTTGCTGAGTCGACTTTGGTGTGACCGCGCTGTGTAAAAAACCCTGTGAAAGCGTTACGAATGTCGTTTGCGCTTTGAATTCCGCTTGTCATACGCGACAAGCCTACTCTTCGTGCCTAGTTACAAGCCGTCAGGTTTAATTCTGCGAATTATCAAAAATCTTTGAAAGTTCTTCGTCATCAAGACTTTCGCCAGAGGTCACACCCTGCCAAAGTCCAACGACGTAGTCTTTCAACGAAGCAGCCATGTCAGTCAATGTGTCAGCGATATTTTCGGACGAGAACATATCAGTCTTGCCATCATCCTTCTTCTTCATGTAGTTGATTCCAAAGACTGCCGCTGCTGCACCCAGAAGAAACCAAAAAAGTCGCTTTCTCATTTCTATTTATCCTTTTCGCTAGATTCGGTTGTTGCTTCGGGTTTGAGTCGATCTGAAATACCTTGTTCTAACCCATGAGCACTCGGTTTGTAATACTCAGTCTGCCGAGAAATTGAGCCAATTGCTTCGTCGGGCAAATACTGCTGTGAAACCCAACCCCGCGGGTCATCGTGCGGATAAACATACCCTTGTCCATGCCCAAATTCTTTAGCCGCTTGATAATGGCCGTCTCGCAGGTGAGCAGGTACCTCGGTGTTGACGCCCTTGCGAATGTCTTCACGAGCCGACCAAATCGCTAGGGCTACACGATTACTTTTAGGCGCAGTCGCTAAGTAGACAACAGCCTGCGCCAAATTTAATTGGGCTTCGGGCAAACCGACATGCTCGAGTGCAGTCGCCGCAGCAACAGCAACGACGAGTGCATTTGGGTCAGCCATACCAATGTCTTCGCTTGCAAGAATTACCAAGCGTCGCGCAATAAATTTCGCATCGTCGCCAGATTCAAGCATTCTTGCAAGCCAAAATAATCCTGCCTGCGGATCCGAGCCACGAATACCTTTAATGAATGCTGAGACAACGTCGTAGTGATCATCACGACCATAACGCAATGCACTAACGCCGAGCGCAGCATTGACATGCTCAAGCGAGACAATCTCGTGATTTTCTTGGGCCAAAGCACATGCCACTTCTAGTGAAGTCAATGCTTGACGCGCATCACCGCCAGACCGAGTTGCTAACGCTTCGATTGCTTGTGCTTGCGCTTGCAAACCTTCGGCAATCAATCCGCGTTCTAAAAGTGTCGTGATATCGCTGACCAACAAAGGCTCAAGACGAAATAATGTGCTTCGACTTCGCAACGGTGAATTAATTTCAAAATAAGGATTCTCGGTCGTCGCGCCGATCAATGTGATCACGCCGTTTTCGACTGAAGGCAAAAGCGCATCTTGTTGGGATGTAGAAAATCGATGAATTTCATCAATGAACACAATCGTCCCGCGACCAAATTGCCCGAGACGGTCGGTCGCCCGTTCAATGACTTCGCGAACATCTTTGACACCAGCGCTTACTGCTGAAAGTCTTTCAAAAGATCGCTGTGTTGTCAGTGCGATGACTTCGGCGAGCGTCGTTTTTCCGGTACCAGGTGGACCCCAAAAAATTATTGAACTGATTTTGTCTGCTTCTATCAGCGTGCGAAGCGGAGAACCTTTTGCGACCAAATGAGTTTGCCCGACAACTTCGTCTAGCGAACGCGGACGCATTCGCGCTGCTAGTGGTGCTTGAGCTCTAAGTTGTTGCTCAGCGGCGCTACTGAACAGGTCGTCTTTCATTTGATAGCTGGTGGCAACAACCTGATTCCTAACTCTGTGAGTTGCGCCGATTCAACATTTGTTGGCGCATTGGTCATCGGGTCTGAACCAGACTGAGTTTTTGGAAACGCAATCACTTCACGAATATTGTCTTCGCCAGCAAGAATCGCAGTCAGACGATCAATTCCAAATGCGAAGCCACCATGCGGTGGTGCGCCATATTTGAAAGGCTGAAGAAAAAACCCAAATCTGTGGTCGGCATCTTCGTCTGAAATACCAAGTTGTCTAAACACTCGACGCTGCAATTCTGGTTCGTGAATTCGAATTGAGCCAGAACCGAGTTCCCATCCGTTGAGCACAAGGTCATATGCCAATGCCCGAACACTTAACGGATCGCTTTCGAGGCGATCAATATCTTCAGGATGTGGATGACAAAACGGATGGTGTCCTGGCTGTGGCATTTTTGTTGTCGGATTGATCCCAACAAACATTGGAAAGTCAACAACCCATACATATCGATAGGGCCCTTGATGCACTGGTGGTCGCCCTAGATCATTTCTTAATTGACCCAATACCGAACACGTGGTTGACCACGAATCGGCAACTATTAGTACAAGATCACCGGCGACTGCGCCAGTTTGATTAACAATTGCTGCTTGCTCAGTTGCCGAGAGAAATTTTGCGACAGGTGAATCAAGTGCTCCTGCTTCGCCAACTTTCAACCACACCAAACCTTTTGCACCAAGTTTCTTGGCACGATCAGTAAGCGCATCTAACTTATTTCGACCGCTAGCCGCTTGTTCTGGATATTGCGCCTGAGCCACACAAATCGCCTTAATTGATTCGGCTGTTGCGAACGCCTTAAACTCAGTCGCCGCAAACACATTGGTGAGTTCAACGAGTTTCATTGCAAATCGCAAATCGGGTTTGTCAATGCCATAAAAATTCATTGCGTCGTGCCAGGTCATCCGCTCGATTGGCGGTGGTTCTGTACCGGTCGCCGCTTTGGCGGCTGCGATTACGGCAGTTGAAATCATTGCGATGACATCGTCTTTATTGACAAAACTCATCTCGGCGTCAAGTTGCATGAATTCGTATTGACGATCAGCACGCAAGTCTTCGTCTCGCAAACATTTTGCGATCTGGTAGTACCGATCCATACCCGCAACCATCAACAATTGTTTCCACAGTTGAGGCGATTGAGGAAGTGCATAGAACGAACCGGGCTCATTTCGCGACGGAACTAAAAACTCACGAGCACCTTCAGGTGTACTTGGCATTAGTAGTGGAGTCTCAACCTCGGTGAAACCTTGTGACTCCATTGATTTACGAATTGCCGAGTTAATCGCCGCTCGCAACCGTATGTTTTTTTGCATTCGCTCACGGCGCATATCCAAGTAGCGGTATTTGAGTCGAACATTTTCATCTACATCATCACCGCGTTGATCAATCGGAAACGGCGGTGGTTCGGCACTATTTAAGACTTCAATTTTGCATTCGGCTAGTTCAACTTCTCCTGTGGAAATATTTGAATTTACGGTTCCCTCAGGGCGAGGTTGAACTTTGCCCGTGACACGAATAACCCATTCGCTTCGCACATCAACAGAATTATCGACAACGCATTGAACGATTCCACTGAAATCACGCAAATCTAAAAATGCAAGGTGCTCACCGTGCTCACGACGACGACCGACCCAGCCACATAGGGTCACCACCTCGCCGATATTTGCCGAACGCATGTCTCCACAGAGATGAGTTCGAAGTGCAGTGCTGTTTTTAATGCTCATATATTTTTGTTACTCTCACTATTTTTTCAGAAGGTGTGATAATTCACTAAAAATTTCATTTCGCGGCACGAGATGCTGTTTGCCTAAAACCATTTCTCGCAACATTACGGTTGAATTTGAGACTTCATCCGAGCCAATTATCAGTGCAAATCGTGCTCCGCTTCGGTCGGCAGATTTCATTTGTGCCTTAATGCTTCGCAAATCATACGCTCGATCTGCCTTAATGCCTTTCGCCCGAAGTTGATGACAGAGTTCGTGCGCATGTTCTCCGTTCACGGTGTCAACAACAAACACATCAACATCTGTACTTGGTGCAACAAAAACTCCCTCAGCGTCGCACGCCAAAAGGGTCCGATCAAGTCCAAGCGCGAAACCGATTCCCGCTGTTGCGGGGCCACCCAAGGCTTCGACAAGACCGTCATATCTTCCGCCACCACCAATTGCGGTGTGTGCCGCCTCAAGCGAAGTTGAAACGAACTCAAATGTCGTGCGACGGTAATAATCTAAACCCCGAACCAAACGATCATTGATTTTATATCTGATGTTCAATGCGTCAAGTGCCCTCAGTACTGCTGCGAAATGTTCACTGGCTGAGTTGCTGATTGACTCACGGATTCTTGGTGCGCCCGCAATTACTTCTTGATCGGGTTCCCGCTTCGAATCTAAAACTCGCAGTGGATTGCGAGCCAAAGTTGCTCTGCTCTCGGCAGTAAGTTTTTCTTCGTGCTTCGAAAAATATAGGGCAAGCAATTGCGAGTAGTTTTCACGATCACCGCTGTCACCAAGTGTGTTGATTGAAAGTTCAACCTGCTTTAATCCCAAAGCCGCATAGAACGATGACGCCAAGGCGATGACTTCGGCGTCCAGAAATGCGTCATCAACACCGAGTGCTTCAATTCCGACTTGGTCAAATTGTCGATATCTGCCCTGTTGAGGTTTTTCGTAGCGAAAGTTCGGACCTGAATACCAAACTTTCCACGGCGTAGTTGGCCGGTGCTCAACAAACGCCCGACAAACACTCGCAGTTTGTTCGGGACGCAACGCAATATGACGACCACCCTTGTCGTGAAAGTCGTACATCTCTTTTGTTACCACTTCAGTGGCTTCACCGAGTCGCAAGAACACATCTAAATCTTCAAACATCGGCGGGATTATGTAGCTGTACCCTGCCGCTTCAACATTCGTCGCGAAAATATTTTGAAAAGCACGCCAGCGCGCTGAGTGTGGTGCCAAGATGTCACGAGTTCCAGGGGAAGTCTTAAAATCAGGCACGCGAGAAGGCTAGAC